>CACYCU010000133.1 GCA_902772945.1 uncultured bacterium
AAAAAAAGCAATTCCTGAAATTTCCGGCATGGTAGGAACTTCAGATATAAAAGATATTGTAGATATTGTTGATAAAATAAGCAATAAAAAAGAATATGCAGAAAAAGTTTCCGAAACTCCGGAATATATTTATCCGGAAAATATTGAGCGTCAACAAATAACTGTCGGTGCAAGCTCCTATATAAAAATAGCTGACGGATGTAATTATCATTGCGGTTATTGTATTATTCCTAATTTAAGAGGGGAATATCACTCAAGAACAATAGAAAATATATTAGAAGAAGCAAAAAACTTGGTGAAAAAAGGTGTAACCGAAATCGTTTTGATAGCTCAAGATACTACAAGCTATGGTATAGATTTGTATGGACACAAAGCGCTGCCTGAGTTGTTAGAAAAATTAAATGACATTAAAGGTTTAGGTTGGATAAGAATAATGTACGCTTATCCTACACAAATGACCGATGAATTGATTGATGCAATTGCAAAGTTGGATAAAGTTGTAAAATATGTTGATATTCCGCTTCAGCACTATAATTCTCAAATTTTGGAAGCAATGAGAAGACCTGTCATGGATTATGATTTGCTTATAAATAAAATAAGAAACAAAATCCCAAATGTTGCTATAAGGACGGCATTTATAGTTGGTTATCCCGGAGAAACCGAAGAACAGTTTGACGAATTGTATGAATTTGTCAAACGTGCCAGATTCGAAAAAATGGGTGTTTTTGAATATTCAAGAGAAAAAAATACAGTTTCTTATTCTATGGAACATCAAGTTCCTTCAAAAATTAAAAAGCAAAGACGTAAAAAATTGATGTCATTGCAGCAAAAAATTTCCAAAGAAATTAATGAAAGTTATGTTGGAAAAGTTTTGCCTTGCATTGTAGAAGGTTATACTGATGCTGGTTTGGTTATAATGCGTTCACAATACGATGCTCCTGAAATTGACGGAATGGTTTATGCAGAATCAAAAGGACAGGTAGTTCCCGGGGATATCGAAAAAGTCTTGATTGAACGTGCTGATGAATATGATTTGTATGGGGTTTTACAATAAACATGCTTGTTGTATTATAAAAATGAAATATTTTTTTAAAGGAAAAGATAATGGAATTTGTAGAAAACAGAGAAGTAGAACAAGAACAATTAAAAGCTATATTTAGGGATATGATAAAGTATTCTCCATCAAAGATTTGCGGAATGCTTGGAAATGCATTGATTGTACCGGTATATACAAGTATTCTTTCTCCGGAACAGTATGGTTTGTATTCATTATCTATAGCTGTCTTATCCTTCTTATGTATAATTTTTTCTGATTGGGTGGGACTATCAGGCTTGAGATTTTTTAAACAACATCAAATGACTCAAGATATGCCAAAATATTTATCAACTTTGTGTACTATACTTTTGTCAAATTTATTTTTGATGTTTGTTTTATCATTTATATTTAGAGATTGGTTTTATCATCAGTTTAATATTCCGGTAAAATATTTCTTTGCAATTCTATTATTAATTATACCGGTTGCGATTAGGGCATTGCTTTTCCAGCTTTTGAGAGCTCAGCTAAAATCAATATCGTTTACTATTTCAACGATTGCAAATCAGCTTATGACAATTGCCTTATCAGTAATTTTTGTAAAATTCTGTCATATGGGAGCTATTGCATTGTTACTGGGCATGGCTGTTTCAATTACATTGACAGACCTTTTGTTAATATATCAAAGTAATGTATTTAAGTGGTTTAAGTTCCAAAAAATAGAATGGGTTTCTGTTCTCCCTATATTTAAATACGGAGTTCCGATTGCGGCAACGTCATTGAGTGCATGGATTATAAACCAAAGTAACAAATTTATTATGAATAGTATTCACGGATTTTCTCAAGTAGGTTTGGTTGGCGTGGCGTATAGCTTGACTTTACCGTTATTGATGACAATATTTTCAATAATAACAGTGGCAGCTATTCCTCGTATTATAAATATGTATGAAGAAAAAATTGATGTGAGACCTATAATTTCAAGATTTACAGGCTATTTTGTATTAATAGCTTTGCCAATAATTACTGTAATGTCTTTGTATTCTGTTGATTTTGTGAGAATATTTTCGTCAAATGAAAAATTTTATGATGCGTTTGCTTTGATTCCATACTTTGCATTTGGAACATTTTTCATGGCAATTACTGATTACACAACTTTGCAATATCATTTGGCAAATAAGACATATATTGAGTTTATAATAAAACTTACATCAGGTATTGTCGGTGTAATTTTGAATATAATATTAATACCGAAAATGGGATTGATAGGTGTGGGTATTGCAACATTGAGTGCAAATTTCTTGTATTTCTTATTAAGTATAATCATAGTTTTGCCGGGATTAAGATTGATATATCCTACATTGACTATGAACAGGATTTTAATTTCTTTGCTTCCGACATTTGGCCTGTTCTGGTTCTACGAAAACTATGCAAGCATGCCTGCTTTATTTGAAATGCTCTCATTATTAGGTGTGTTCTATGCTGTTTATTACGCGCTGAAAAAAACAATAATGCAGCGTCATGAATAATAAAGTTTACATTTGTTTACATAGTAGCAAGAAAAATTTTTCAGGGATTTTTTATTTTTTGAATAAAATTTTATTAAGTTATCGTAATAAAAAATAGAAAAACTTTTATGCTCTTGATAAAATTAATGTACTAGAAAATAACTTAGGGAAAACTCGAAAGGAATAAAAATGATCCAAGATAAAGCTGGAAAAAGAAAAGCAGTTGCTTCGGCATTAACATTTTGCTTTTTCTTACAACAATCTTTGTGTTTGCAGGTTATGGCAACCAGTATCCCTGGTGCAACCGGCGGAAATGGTGTTTATAACGTAGCTCCATCTGCTCGTAACGGAGACATAGGTTATAGAAAGTATAACAATTTCGATTTGAGCGATGGCGATATCTTAAATATGATATTTAACAACCCTCGTGACGGTGTTGATGTAAATACATTCTTGAACTTGGTTGATAAACAGGTAAATGTTCAAGGTATTATTAACGCCGTAAACAAAAACGGTACATTTAAAAATGATGCTCATGCAGTATTTATTTCACCAAACGGCATGGTTGTCGGACCAAATGGTGTGATTAATGCAGGCTCATTAACAGTTTTAACTCCGGATACAGATTCCTATGAAAGATATAAAAAAGACGTAGAAGTACCTTCATTAACTGCAAAGTGGGCTGAAAGATTAGGCCAAGGTACAGGTACAGTCCGAATTGACGGACGTGTAGCAGCAAGAGATTTTGTTAATATTAATGCTGCAAATGTTGAAGTTGGTGAAAACGGTCTTGTAATGGCCGGTGTAAAAGATGATCCTTCATCATCTGTTGGTTTGACATCAAAGAGCATGGCTGATCAATTATTTACTCAATTGGTAAATACAGATAATTTGAATACAGCAAATGCATTCAAAAATGATCAAGGAAGCATCACAATAACTTCATACGGTGCAAATGGCGGAACTTCTATAGCCGGAAATATGAAGAATTTTTCACAAGGTGATATAACAATAAACAACAGAGGTTCAAAAGGTATTGAGGTTACCGGTAAAACAAGCAATGGAAACGGAAATACAAAATTATTGAACTCAAATGGAGCAATAGATGTTTCAGGAAGCATAACAAACCAAAATGGTGAATTGTTGCTTGATAATACTGGTTCAGGTATTTTAATTGAATCAACAGGCAGATTAACTAACAGTAACGGTATTACAAATATTAATAACACCGGTGCAAATGGAATTGTTTTTGAAAATGGCTCTCAAACATTAAATAGAAATGATGTAACAAATATTAAAAATACAGGTAGTAATGGTATTCACGTGAGAGGTCATGTTACTTCAAACGGAATAAATGTTGATAACAGAGACTCTGATGTAATTATCGGATACGATAATAATAACAAAGATTATTTAACATCAACTAGCGATGTAAACATTGATGTTAAAAACGGTAATGTTTATAACTCAGGTGTTGCTTCAAATCTGATTAAAGCAAACGGTAATTTGAATATTGATGTACAAAACGGTGCTATCGGCAAAGAAGTCGGTCCTTGTGAAGGTGGTGTTTGTACCGGTATTATCGGAGATTCAAGAGACTTGACTAAATCTGTTAATGTAAATATTGACGGTGTAGTAAAAGCTCTTAGTACAAAAGGTTCTAATAAATCTTTGATAAACATTGCAAGTTTAGATAATGATTTAAGAGTTGACCAAATAAAAGCTGATGGAAGAGTTATTTTATTAGCTGATTCTTCAAACAACTTGCAAAGACTCTCTAATGGCGGATATAAAACAACAGGAGCTCAAGCTTATGATATAGTAAACAGCTCAAGAAATGAAAATAATCCGAATGTTGAAGGTACCGGCATTTCAATTATTGCAAGCGGCAACATTGGTGAAGATAATAAAGCATTAACATTTAGACAAAACGGTGTTAACACAGTGTTTTATGGTGATGATGCAAGAAATTCACACGTTCCGACTCCAAACAACAAACTTTCTCAAGGTGTTGATATGTTAGCAATAGGTGATATCAACGTAAAAGGTATGGATGGCGAGAACGGTCAAAAAGTCGATACTAATGTTTGTGCAATGATTTCAAGAACAGGTGATGTTAAAGCTGAATTCTCAGGTGATACATACATTGAAGAAACAACTGCAGCAAACAATATTGATATAACAACTCGTGGTAAGAATTTATATGTAAATAACTTAGGTCAAGCTCCTACTACATATAAAAACGGCAGAAATGATTATTACGGTCCAAATAACAATATAATCCCTGAAAAAGCAAAATTAACAGCTTTGGATTTGGGCAGCTACTGGAGCGAAAGCGAAAGACCAAAATATGAACATGCCGCAGATTCTACGATTGTAGTTAAAAACGGAACACTTAGAGGTAAAGGTGAAGGCAGACCTGCTCACGAACAAGACTTGACTCTTGTTGCTGATAATGCTTATGCAGGAGGCTATTACTTCAACATGGGTAAACACAGAGGACCTGACGGAAAATCAACTGTAGTTAAAGATCCGACTACTAACCCAATGAACACTCCTGGTGGTACTCCGGTTTCAATCAGAGGTAAAGCTGTTAGACCTGATGATGTTACAGCTATCGGCAAACCTGAAGATGATAGAAATTACTATTATGGCGGAAGCTCTCAAGGCGATGATCCTTATTATGATGGCGTAAACGATCCTTCTAAAAAAGGAACAGAGGAAGATGATGATAATCTAGTAGTTCCTGAAAAAGAAAAACCGGATATCGTTGTTCCTGTTGATGATGATACTGACAATGATACAGACGTAGATACAGATATTGATAATGATACTGATATCGATAATGATACAGATATAGACACTGATACAGATACAGATGTTGATACAGATATCGATACTGATACAGATACAGACATAGATACAGATATTGATAC
>CACYCU010000134.1 GCA_902772945.1 uncultured bacterium
AAAAAAATAATTGTGATGTAGCAATTGCACCGTTATACAGGATTAATAATAACGGTTATACGATACATTGTGATTTACCGTTTTTGGAAGATGTTCCTTATGATATTGACAAATATCTGGAAATTATGTATACCCCGGGATATTACAATTGTGCTATATGGAACAAATTGTATAATGCACAGATGGTAAAAGAACATCCTCTTGGTATTTTAAGATACGAAGATGTTTCTTGGACGCCGTGTATTCTTTCTTATGCAAAAACTTTTTGTTTCTTGAAAACTCCATTTTATGAATGGGATAGAAAAACAAGACCGGAAACTTTTGGAGATGTTTTAGCAAAAAAACCGGAAGGTGAACTTTTTGAACACAGAAAACAGGCAATGCTATTCTTTGTGAAAAACGGAAACCCCGAAAAGAAAGAATTTATGAAAACTATTGCAAAGAGAAGATTGTCAAGGTATATGAAAAATTCATCACTGAGTGATTATCAGGAATTGATTGGACAGATTGATGCAGGCAAATACTAGGTTAGAAGATTATTTGCTTTATATAGCATATTTAAACAAAAAACTCGGCGGATTTTTTGAAGCTCAATCTCCATATATATTTTGCAAAAGGGGTTGTGCAAAATGTTGTCAAAACGGAGAATACCCGTTTTCCAGATTGGAGTACAACTTTATTATGATTGGATTTTCCAAACTGACGGAAGATGTTAGAAAAAATATTTTGCAAAAAGTAAAAAAAATAAAAAAAGAAAAGGCTGAATTTGGTGAAGGTTACACATATGAATGTCCGTTTTTGATTAATAATGAATGTTCAGTTTATGATTTTAGAGGAATAATATGCAGAGGCTTCGGGCTTTTGGCAATAAATGAGGGCGGGTTGACCAAAATTCCTTTTTGCGCATTTGAAGGTTTGAACTATTCAAATGTAGTTGAGCCTGATACAAAAATTATTTCAACCGAAAAATATAAAAAGTTAGGCGACAATGTTCCAGAACCTTTGGCTTATAATGTCAGCTATAAGTTTTTGACCAGCAAAAATATTGAGGAAAATTTTAAAATAAATTTTGGCGAGCGAAAGGCACTTATTGATTGGATTTAATAATATTCGGCAGTTTTATTAAATCTCCAAAATAACGATCCATTTTTTTAGGTTTCCATTTACAAATACCTGAACATGAAGTAAAAGTCATTTCTCCAAAATATATTTTTCCTGAATTTGTTATATAAAAATCTACCCTTACATGACTAAAATCTTTTGCTAATTTTTCTGCCAACTCAAGAAGTAGGTTGAGCTGCTTTGGTTTTGGTAAAATTTTCTTATCTAGTGGGTGAGAATAAACAAAATCTTGCTTAATCCAATTTTTATCATAAAAAGCCATTTTTAACCCGTTTGTATTTCTTTCTGATAAAAACTGTATATAATGCGCTTTTCCTCCAAAACACCAAACTTTATAATCATATAAATCATCATTTATATTTTCTATATATTCCTCAACAATGATTTTTCTTTTTATATTTGAATAATGCATTTCAAAACCGCGTTGTCCGTAATCTCTGCTCATCCATTTATTTATTTGTTTTTTGATTTTTTTATAATCTAATTTGCTTTTATCTTTTACTATAATGTTGTATGCACAACCGTGATTGCATTTAAGCACAAATTTTTGTGGCAGTTTACTAAAATCTATATCGTCAAAATTATCCCAAACTCCAAGCAAAGGTATAAGATATTCTTCACCTATTCTTTCTTTTACCCAATCTCTTACCAAATACTTATCTGCTAACCTTGTTTTTATTGGTGTTGAATCATAGAGTTTCATCCACTGAATTTTTTCATTGAATGTTATAGGATTTTTTAAGTTTAAAAAATTAAAAGTTTTTAAAAAATACCAAATTTTTAATCTTAAACTAATATTAAACATATACGTTCCTTTTTAAATAATTATATGCACACACATATTTAAACATGAATATATTTGTATACATATGTATTATTAAGATTTATTAATGCACACACATACATGTTTGCTTTTATATGTGCATACATTGTTAATAAGTTGTCGTATGCATCATATTTTTATATTGGAGATAATGTCAGTATGAAATTTGATGATAAACTGTTTATTGCAGAAAAAATAAAGACACATCGTAAAAAGAAAGGATTAACACAAGAACAATTAGCCGAATTAATTGATCTTAGCGTACAACATGTTTCCAGAATCGAAAATGGGTGTTACATACCTTCTCTTACAACATTTTTCTCAATTATAAAAGAATTAGATATAGACTTAACAGAATTTGGATAAAAAAAAAAAAAAAATAAAAATAAATTAGTTGATGAACTAATAAACATTATTATAAATGCAAAAGATGAAGAATTAGTTTTTTACAAAAATATGATAAACTCAATAAAAAATAGTTTTTCCGAAATAAAAAAAAATTAACTGTTTACAAAAACAAAAATTTGGGAATAATATTATAAAGAGGTTGTTATGAAATCTGTAAAAGAACTTTCAATTGAATCAAAAATTTTAAAAAGATTAGAAAATAATCCTATATGTTTGGAATTGGTTAATTATTTATTTGAGGACGAAGAACTTCAAATGATGCAGGAATATGCAAATAATGTATCAATAAAACGTCTTGGTTATAATGATCATGGTCCGGTTCATATGAGGCAGGTTGCAGGAAATGCAATAAAGATGCTTAATATACTTCAACAATCCGGAATAAAAACTTCTCTAGAGCGGGAAGAAATCGGAACTTTTGAAGATAGTATGTGTGCTGTAATTATTGCAGGACTTATGCACGATTTGGGTATGATGATAGGAAGACAAGGGCATGAAGATATGTCAGCTCTTTTGGCTCAACCGATTATTGCAAGAGCTTTGGAACATATTTTCCCTAACGATCTTGCACGCAGAGTTGTGATAAAATCTATGGCTACTGAGGCAATTGTCGGTCACATGTCTTCAAGAAAAATTCATTCTATTGAGGCAGGCATAATTCTTATTGCAGACGGATGTGATATGACAAAAGGCAGAGCTCGTATCCCTATGTCTATAAATACAACCCCGAAAGTCGGAGATATTCACAAATACTCAGCTAATGCTATTACACGTATAGGGATTCATCATGGACAAAGACGCCCGATAAGAATTGATATTGAAATGACAGGAGATGTCGGATTTTTCCAAATTGAAGAAGTTCTTTTAACTAAAATAGAATCAAGTCCCGCAAAAGAGTATGTAGAACTTCATGCAGGTGTAACCGGTGAGGAACCAAAGTGCTATTTGTAGAAAATTTTGCTTAAGGTTTATTTAAGCAAGTAGTGTGGGCTTTAGTGTGTCCACAAATTAGTTTTCAAAAAAAAGACGAAAAGGTCTTTTAAATGGCTGGGATGGAAGGACTTCTCTTGCTACGCCTCGCGTTAAACGGCAATTCCGCGTTTTGTTTTTCAGCAATTTTATTGCATTCAAACAAAAGCGCTCCAGCCTCCGCTCGGCTTGCGCCGAACCTATAAAAATCTGCGATTTTTCACTTCTCATCTTTGTTTCCAAATAAAAAGAGGATTAGGAAAATCCTATCCTCTTTTTATTCTGGGATGGAAGGACTCGAACCTCCGAATGCCTGGACCA
>CACYCU010000135.1 GCA_902772945.1 uncultured bacterium
AACAACTGCATCATTTTCTTCATCCGGCTCATTGTACACCACAGGAACAACAGGCGGTATTTCTTCAGAAACAAGGTTTTCGGATGGAATTTCATCCGTATATGTGTCATTTTGCCCACTTCGAAATGATTCATCAATTTTTTTGTTAATCTTTTTATCCATGCCTAATATAGCCATTATGACTAACAACGGGAACAGAATTGCTGCAAGTAAAAGCAAAATCTTCCAAAAACTAACTCCACTGTATGATTTTTTTACGGTTTTCAAATTATCAACAGTTGTTTTTCCATCTGAGTTTGTTTCGTATATAGATGTCTTTTTATTCTTTTTACCTTTCTTTTGATCCTCTGCTTGTTGCTTAGAAAGATTTTCATTAATTTCATCACTTAAAACTTTATCTGTTTTATCTGCCACAACATTTGAAGCAGTGGTATTATTCTTAACCTCTTGCTCTAAAACTTCAATAGGTTGTTTCTTTTGCTGAACAGGCTTCGTTACACTGTTTGTCGTATTGGTTGCAGGTTTAGAAACAGGTGTTGCGGTTTTCAACGGTTTTGTTGCTACTGTATTTTGTGCAGGCGCAACTTTTTTTACAGGAACAGTTGTAACAGACTTCGTTTGCTGAGTTGTTTTACTTTTTTGATTGGAAGCAGTTTTTGTGTTTTGAACTGCATTTTTTTGACTCGTCACATTTTTTGCCGCAACAGACGAAGCCGTACTTTTATTTGTTGAAACAGTCGCTTTTGGCTTTGTTGTGCTATTTGCAGAAGTTTTTTGTTGTGTTACCGGTTTAACAGCAGTTTGAGGGTTCTTTGATTTTACAAACTGTTGAGTTTGAGGCACAACGGTTATCGCCTTTTGAGAAGTTATTGTAATTTTGGTATATCCCTTGCCCGAACCACCCTCCTGTGTATTCACGGAAACGTCAGAAATTGTTCCATAAGCATTAGATACAGACGGAGAACTTTTTAATGTACTCTTTGTTTCAGGCATGAGAATTACATACTTATTATTTGCTTTTTTATTTACAACAACAGGCTCCGTATATGGTTTATCCGTATATATGGTTACCTTTACGGCATTTGTGGATTCTTTATTGACTTTAACATCCACAACATTATTCTTGTAAGAGTCCGCAATTGCAAAATTAACAGACATCACTGATGCCAAAATTAATGCAGATAATTTAATTTTCCCTCTGTTACCAATCATCATCAATATTATTTTAACACACACATAATTATTGTGTACGATTGTAAAGTTTTTTATAACATTTGAAATTACAAAAAAAACAAAAACTTTTATATAATGTACATAATTTTATAAGGAGAGCAAAAATATGATAGACACATGTTAAAAATATGCGGCTACATTACTTGCGGGAGACAGAGAAATTAGAATAAGAGAAAAATTGAAAGAGAAAAAAAGAACCGTTTTTACGGTTCTTTTTTTATTGTTAAACTTGCATTTCCTTTTCAAAACCGAATAGTGAACTTACCGACTCATCATCATGTATCCTTGAAATTGCCTGAGCGAGAAGCGGTGCAACAGACAATTGTTTAATATTTGACGGTAATCTGTCTTTCTCCCAAGGAATTGTATTTGTAACAATACATTCCTCAATAGGAGCAGAGCCTATTCTGTCTAACGCAGGACCTGAAAATACGGCATGAGTTGCAGCAACATATATAGCTTTTGCACCATGATTCTTTAACAATTTTGCAGCCTCTGTTATAGTTCCTGCAGTATCAATAATATCATCAAACATCAAACAAACTTTACCCTCAATATCACCTATGATATTTGCTGCAATTGCCTCATTATGCTTATCACGACGTTTGTCAACAATAGCGAGCGGACAACCCAATCTTTTTGCGAAAACTCTTGTCCTTTGAACTCCTCCTGTGTCAGGACTTACTGCAACCATGTCTTCAACAGGAATATTTAAACCTTTAATATAATCAACAAGAATCGGAGTTGCATATATGTGGTCTACTAATATATTAAAGAACCCTTGAATTTGACCTGTGTGCAGATCCATTGCCAAAACTCTGTCTGTTCCTGCAGTCGTAAGCAAATCAGCGACTAATTTTGCAGTAATAGCCTCCCGACCGGAGGTCTTTCTGTCCTGACGAGCATATCCGTAATACGGAATAACTGTTGTGATACTTTTTGCACTTGCTCTTTTAAATGCATCTATTATTATTAAAAGCTCCATTAAGTTCTCATTTACAGGATTACACAGAGGTTGAATAATAAAAACATCATCCCCCCTGACACTTTCTTTTACTTGAAC
>CACYCU010000136.1 GCA_902772945.1 uncultured bacterium
CAATTTCTCTATGTTATATATTTGCTGTTTGTGAAATAAATTCTATTTATGGAACAATGCAGGATTTTAATAAATACATGATTTATGTAATATTAGGATTAATTTATGCTTTGCAAACAAAGAAAATATATATAAATACAAATTTTGCGTTATTTAATGTGGCAAGCTTGATAATTGGCGGATTTTCGATATTATCATTATTATCAAATTCATATAATTATCCACAAGGTTATATAACAATAGTTAATTTTAGAAGTTTGGCATATATTACTTTGGTTTCGGCTTGTGTGATATTTGCAAAATGGGAAAAACTGGATATATATAAATATCTTGCTGTTATATTCGGATTTCTTTTATGTCATATAGAAAGTGTCGGATTAACAAAAATGTATGGCGATGAATATCAATATGTTATTTCGCTTGTTTGGGTACTATATTCCGGAATTATAACTACATTCGGTATTATTAAGAACAAAGATTATTTAAAATATTCAGGTATAGTTTTGAGTGTTTTAACTATTGCGAGAATATTTATGTATGATCTCGCAAAAGTGGACATGTTGTACAAACTTGTAATTTGTCTGGCATTGGGCATAATTTTAATGTTTGTATCATATGTTTATGCAAAGAGAAAATAACTACAAATCTTTGTGATGAAATTGTTTCTCGCCTGAAACGTAATCACTTACAATATCTCCGTTACCGGATAATTTATATTTGTAAATAGTTAAACCTTCTAAACCGACAGGGCCTCTGGCATGTGTTTTGTTGGTTGAAATTCCAACTTCCGCACCGAAGCCATAGCGAAAACCGTCTGCAAATCTCGTTGATACATTATGATAAACACCTGCTGAATCAACTTTGTTCATGAATTTTTCAGCATTATCGGGGTTTGTTGTGATTATGCAATCCGTGTGTCCCGAACCGTATTTGTTTATATGTTCAATTGCCTCTTCTACATTTTTAACTGTTTTAAATGCTAAAATTTTATCTCCATACTCAAAAGACCAGCTGTCAGGTTTGTCTATAAGTTCAATATTTGATTGTTTTAGAGCTTCAAGCAGGGTGTTTTTCGAGGTAAATTTTTCGTGAATTAATAAAGTCTCAACAGAATTGCATGCACTTGGATATTGAGTTTTTGCATCTGTTACAATTTTTATTGCCATATTCAAATCTGCCGATTCATCAACAAAGATATGACAAATTCCGTCAGCGTGTCCCAAAACAGGAATTTTTGTATTTTCTTTGATAAATTTTACAAGTTTGTTTCCGCCTCTCGGTATAATCAAATTTATGTATTTATCGCATTTAAGCATTTCTGCAACGTCATCACGTGTAAATACTTGTTGAATAACATTTAGAGGAAAACCATTAATGCTATTGAGAGCAGAGTTTATAACTGATAAAATTTCTTTGTTAGTGTTAATTGATTCTTTTCCGCCTTTTAAGATAACGGCGTTTGCTGATTTTATTGCAAGTGATGATATTTGGGCTATTACATCAGGTCTTGCTTCAAAAATTATCCCTAAAACTCCTATTGGGCAAGAAACTTTTTGAAGTATCAAGTTGTTATCTAATTCTCTTTTCAGAAGTACTTTATTCACCGGATCATCAAGTTTTGCAATATCACGAATTCCCTGAAGCATGTCTCTCATTTTGTTGTCGTCAAGTTTTAAACGATTAAAAGTTGATTTTGAGAGTTCTCCTGACTCAACGAGTTTTTGTGCATCTGTCAAATCTTTTTTATTTGCATCAAAAATTTTCTGTTTGTTGTTTTCAATGTATTCAGCAATTTTTAAAAGTGCCTGATTTTTAATTTCTGTAGAAAGTGAAGCAATTTTTAACGAAGCTTCCTTTGCATCCTTGGCTATTTGTATAAAATTTTGCATTATAATTTCCTTTTTTTATAACAATGTAATATTATCTCTTGTGATTATTGCATCGTAATTTTTAAAGCCTAAAATTTCCATAATGTTATCAGAATGCATTCCAAGCAGCTTCTGGCATGAATCGGAATCGTAATTGACGATACCTCTTGCTATTTCATTATTATTTTCATCTATTATAGAGATAACATCGCCTTTTTTAAATTCATTTATTATTTTTACAACACCGATTGGAAGTAAACTTTTTTGAGCTAACAGAGCTTTTTTTGCTCCGTCATTTACAACAATTTTTCCAATGATGTTTGTAGCGTAACCAATCCAGCGTTTTTTATCGGACATAGTTTCACGCTGAGGTAAAAACATTGTGCCTAGTTCTTCACCGTTGAATATTTTTTTGATTACATATGGAATTTTTCCGTTTGCAATCAATACTTTACCGCCAAAACGAGTAACCATTCTTGCTGCTTCAAGTTTTGTTCTCATTCCGCCTCTGCCGCCTGAGGATGCATCTGTTCCTAAGGATAAGACTTCATCAGTAACCTCTTCTACTTTTCTTATAATATTTGCGTTAGGGTTTATTTTGGGATTTTCATCATACAAACCCTCTATGTCTGATAAAATTACCAGCAAATCAGCATCAAGTTCGCTCGCAACAAGAGCAGACAACTTATCATTGTCTGAAAAACAAACCTGCATATGCTCATAGTGAGGATCAACTTCAATTGTAGATACAGTGTCATTTTGATTAATTATAGGAACAACACCAAGCTCCAAAAGTTTGTTTAAAGTTGTTCTTAAACTTAAATATCTTTTTCTTAGTGAAAAATCATCTTCAGTCAGAAGAATCTGAGAAGACACAAGTCCGTATGTATCAAATCCGCTTTCGTATATTGACATCAATTTCCCTTGACCGATTGCTGCACAAGCCTGCTTGAGCGCAACGCCTTCAGTACTTTCAAGTCCCAAACGTTTTTTACCCAATCCAACAGCGCCGGAAGTTACTACAATAACTTCTTTGCCCTGTTTTACAAGATGTGACAAATCTTCAATAAATGAAAATATTCTTGGTAATGAAACATAACCGTCATCACCTCTCAATATGTTTGTTCCGAATTTAAATACTATACGTTTCGCTTTAATAAAATCTTCTCTTTTCATAATTTAATTATAATATAAAAACTTAATTTACAACTGCAACTTGACAAAAGTTTTTGTTCCCCTTAATGTTAGTTTAGACTAACAGTTAGGAAAGGCTAACAACATGAAAATAACCCCAAAATTTATAGATCAACCAATTATATTAAACAAATTGGATAAACATATGCCATCTCTTTTGATTGGTGCAGGCGGTTTGTACGGAATTTATGATTCGGCTAAAAATTCTAAAGGGCGTGGACAAAAATTATTTAAAAATGCAATCGTAATTTCAAGTACTATAGCAGCTTCACTTATTGGAACAAGAGGGTTAAAAATCGGAAATAAAAAGATTATAAAAGGTTTGATGGAACGCGTTTCGTTAGAAGAAATTCAAAAAAATCAGTCAAAAGCTGTTGATGAATATTTAAAAAACAACAATATACTTGATAAAAATATTTTAGATGTTTTAAAAACCGCAAGAGAAAAAGCTCTTTCATACAAACAAATTCGTATATTACTGGAAAAACTTCCTAAAAATAATTCCAGACAAAAACTTTTTGACGTTATTTTGCCGGAAAATAAAAATCTAAATTCTAAAGAAATATTATCAGAAGTAAAACGCTTGTCCCTATTAGGATTAATTCCTATTATAGGCGGAGTGGCAGGTGGTATAATCGCAGATAAATCTACACATACAAACACCAGAAAATCGACCGCAAATAAGGTCAAGGAGGGTATTTATCAGTATCTTGCAAACATATTTTTATGTAATGTAGGTGCAGGAAGTGCCCTTTTTCTTTTTGAAAAATTAGAGAACGCAAAAAAAATAAAACCGTTAACACCTATGAAAAAATTAGCAGTAATATTTGGCGGTATATCAGTTACAGGTATAATTGGCGGAAGCTATATTGCAAATATAATTAGCAAAAAGGTTATAAATCCTCTTTTTGGTGAAAAATCCGATAAAAAAGGAATTTATAGTGAAAGAAAACCGGAATTAGCTGATATTGCGCTTCATTCTGATGATATTGCAACTGCGGGAATATTGTCAGGTTTTAAATGGATAGAGCCTGCTTTGCCGTTTTTGTATTTTATTTCAGGTTACAGAGCAGGAATCGGGTATCGAAATAATACAAAAGAATAACCTTCTTATATAGCCCCTTTGGGGGCTTTTCATTTAAATAGATGATATTATTAAAGTTTTTGTTATAATTTACCGACAAAGATGAAAAGAGGTATTTTTATGTTCAACAATGTAAACAATCCTTTTGGAAACAGGGCAGTTTCATCTTCAACATCTTCGGACAGTCAAGGCAGACGACAAAAAGAAGACCCAAAAGAAGAATTAAAAAAGTATATTGATGAGGATGAACCGGATGAAGTTTTAATCGGCGGTCAACCGATTTTGACTGAAGAGGAAGTTCTTGCGATGACAAAAAGTTATATCGCGAATTTGAAAAATGAACATGAAGGAAATGAAAAGGTTATTAAAAAATTAGATAATTATTTGGAAAAATTTGATGTAAAAAAATTCATGAAAAAAAATCCAAACATGACAAGTCCCGATTTTTATATGGTAATGTATAATGAGACGGAAGGGTTGGTAAAATAGTTACATACAGCAATTTACCAATTCTTTTGCAATTTTCAGTGCATCTTCAAATATATATTTATTAGTTAAAAAATCACTTCTTTCAATATATCTGCTAACTATTTTTCTGGCATAAGTTCCGATAGCAATTCCGTTATAATTTATTGAACACATTTTCGCAAGTTCGGCAGTTTTGGAATTTGTACCGCCTGAAAGCATTGTATAGACAGGTAACTTAGCATTTTGTATAATTTCTGCTGTTGCAACTGCTTGAAGGGTAGTTTTATAATCATCTGCTCCTCCGCTCATTGGATAGCCGTCTGCTTGAACAATTGTTGTAAATTCTTCTCGATTTTCTATCATTTTCTTTATACGATTAAGCATTTTTTCTTCGGAAAGTTTTCCTCTTGCTGTACATATGCTTAAAATTCCTTCAAAATGATTATTAATACAGGCCCATTTGGCAAAAGCTTCATTATCATCTTCATTCATTGCATGAAGTTCAATACAGTCAATTCCCTTTTCAATTAATGGAGGAAGGACTTCGTTCAAATTTTTTGTTTCCGATGTAAAAGATATTGCGTTATGTTTGCATACCGAATAGCATTTGCCGCATCCTATACAGCGTATGATATTAACCTTGCTGTTTCTTATTGTTTTTTGGGGACAAATTTCTTCGCATTTACGGCATTCTGAACATTTTTCAAAATCAATTTCGGCTTTTCTTATGTGCGGATCTCCTTGGATACCAACACTTACGCATAAATATCCTTCTCTATCTTCTAATCCTTGTTTTGCAGCATCTACAATTTCAGGTTTGGCTGATAAATCAAAGAATTTGCATCCTGCTGTTGAATATAATTTTACAAGTTTTTCAACTTCAACAGCATCTTCATTACCTGCGCCGCAAACAAGTTTGAAACATTTTTTTGAGTCCAAAAGCTCTCTTAACATTATCTCACCATATAATTGTATATAATTTCAGATGCTTTAACTATGTATTCTTTTCCTAAAGGAGAGTTGTGAGGTCGATTTACCAAAATGACAGCAATATATTTTTTGCCGTTTGTTGTATAAACTATACCTGCATCACCGAGCATTGAACCTATATCACCTGTTTTATGCAAAAATTCTGCGCCATCAGGCAGTCCTGCAGCTATAAGTCTGTTGTTGTGAACATGCCCCATGTAATCAAATATTTTTTCTCTTGATGAATTATCTAAAAATTTTGGATTATCTATGTTATAAAGTATTCTTGAAATATCCCTTGCGGTTGAATGATTAGTTCCGCTCAAATCGGGGAGCCATGTTTGTACATATGTATGTTTTAGCCCCCAATTTCTTATTGCAGAATTAATATCTGTCATAGAACCCAATCTTGCAATAAGCATATTTGTTGCAGAATTGTCGGATTCTGTAATCATCATTCTGGCTAATGTATCTATTGAGTATTGTGAATTTTCAGCCTTAAATTGCAAACTGCCTGAACCTTCAGTTCTAAAATATTCGGTCAAAGGCATTTTTTCATCAAGAGTTAACTGATTTTTTTCTATAGAACGAAACAGTTCAGCTAATACGGGTAATTTTATAATACTTGCTGTCGGATAAATTTTGTCAGCATTTATATCTGCGTAATTACCGGTTTGATAATCCCATACGTATACTGAAGGTTTGATTGAAGGATATTCTTGAGCCAAAATACTCAATTCATTCTCAAGCCCTGAAAGTTCTGAACCTTCTATAATTTCTTCCATTTCGTGTTTTTTTGTTTTTGCACTTTCAAGAGAACGTGCTCCTAAAAACCAATGATTTGCAATATAATTAGATGTCGGGAATCTCAACTGATGGTAGTCAATTTTGATATTTTTGTATGGTGTCGGGTTGAAAATATATTTAGAAACCTTGTTAAACCCATACGGCAAAGCGGTAAATGCTAATAAAGAAACTACAGCAATTGATACAATTTTGTGAATTAAATAATTACGCTGAACTTTTTTCTTATCAGCAGTTCTTCGTGGCATAGTGTAAATACGGGTATTTTGCCCTAGCTCAGAGTATTTTTGTTGAAGATTTTCAGAGCTTCCGTAATATTCCCGTCTTGCTAATTCCGGCATATAATCCCCCCACATCTTAATTGTACTTTACACAATATATATTGGCAAGAAAGTTACATAAAGTGTTACAAAAATTTTGCATAAAAAATCGGGATTTTAAACTTAAAATCCCGATTAAATAACGAATGTTACTATTTATTCATTGCTTGAGAAACAGCAACGGCACAAGCAACTGTAGCACCTACCATTGGGTTGTTACCCATACCTATTACACCCATCATTTCAACGTGGGCAGGAACAGAAGATGAGCCTGCAAATTGAGCATCACCGTGCATTCTACCCATAGTATCTGTCATACCGTATGA
>CACYCU010000137.1 GCA_902772945.1 uncultured bacterium
TAATTTGTATGATATTAGTACAATATAAATACTAATTGATAAAATACATAATATTATTGTATTTATGTTATTATTGGTGGAAATAGCTTTAGATAATTCTATTAAATTTATGTATAATACCGCTGAAATCAAAACAAATATTGTAATTAAGTTTTTTCTATTTTGAAACTGTGTTATTTTTTTATATGTTTCAATTATTCCTAGAGTCATGTTATCTTTACCTCACATTCTTATGATTTTATTGTTTATAATCTAATTTTCAAAATAAATTAATTAAATTAGCGCAATATGCTCCAATTAAAGTATAAATTATAATAAATGTAGCATTCATATAAATCCTTTCAAACAAATTTTTAATTATTACTTTTAGTTAACTATTTATATTAAATATATTACCATATTATATACTCAATCTCAATAGTACTTTTGAATTATTTTTGGGTGTATAAATTCTAGTTTGCTTTAAATAATTACTGGAAATGAACTTTAAGATGTTAAATAATGTTAATTATGAATGAAAAAACTTTTAGAAAACTTATTGGCAAAAGGGTTCGATACTATAGAAATCTTAAAAATTTAACTCAAGAGCAACTCGCAGAAATTATGGATTTTAATACAAAATCTATCTCTCTTTTAGAAAACGGTCATAATTATATTGCCCTGAATAAATTGCCCAGTCTCTGCTCTGCACTCGAAATTGAACCCTATCAACTCTTTATTTTTGATAAAAGGAATACGAAATCTTTTAATATTAAAGCTGATATTCAAGAAATTCTTGATACTATGGACAACAAAAAACTAAAACTTGCATACAATCTTTTGTATACTTTGTGCAATTATAACATTTAACCTCTTAAGTTCATATAATCTTTCAAAGCTTTCTGCCAAGGACGGCATATGCCTTTGTTATCCATTACGCTATATTTTGGACGCCTTGCAGGACGAGGAAATTCTTCTGTGGTGCAAGGCTTGAGATTAACTGTTTTGTCTGCAAGTTTAAATATCTCTTTTGCAAAGCCATACCAAGAGGTTTTGCCGGAACCGCATACGTGGAAAGTGCCAAAATTTCCTTCTTGTAAAAGCTTTATTATTCCGTTTGAAAGCTCGCAAGTCCAAGTTGGACAGCCTACTTGATCATCGACAACTTTTAACTCAGGTTTGTCTGATAAAGATAGCATAGTTTCTACAAAGTTTTTGCCATGAATTCCGTATAACCAGGCTGTTCTTGCAATTATGTGGTTTGAACAATATTTTCTGACGGCTTCTTCCCCTTCAAATTTTGTTAAACCGTAGTTATTTAGCGGATTTGTTTTGTCAGTTGGTTTGTATGAATTTCCTTTTTCCAATCCCCCGTCAAAAACGTAATCAGTAGAGATATATACTAATGTAATATTATTCTCTCCGCATATTTTTGCCAGATTTTCAGTGCCTAAAACGTTGATTTTTCTAGCAGTTTCTAAATCTTCTTCGGCTTTGTCAACGTTTGTGTACGCGGCGCAATGTATTACAGCATCCGGTTTATCTTCTAGCAAAACACGTTTTACTTCATCAAAATTCGTAATATCAAGATTTTGGATATCAGTTTCTATAACTTCATATCCTTCATCTTCAAGTATAGGACACAAATCTTGTCCCAGCATTCCGTTCGCTCCGGTTACTAATATTTTTTTATACATTTAGAACTCTCTTTTCTTCAATATGTTTAATCCAATCTTGATTGTTTAAATACCAATCGATTGTTATTTTTATGCCTTGTTCAAATGTTACGGAAGGTTTCCAACCGAGTTCGGAAGAAATTTTGTCATTTGATATAGCGTATCTTCTGTCATGTCCCAACCTATCTTGAACATATTCTATGGATGTTTCATCTTTGCCCATAGCATCCAAAATAAGATGAGTAATTTCCAAATTTGTTTTTTCGTTATGACCGCCAATATTGTAGACTTGTCCTATTTGACCTTTGTGCAAAACTTCATCTATAGCTTCGCAATGATCATATACGTACAGCCAATCTCTAACATTTAAACCGTCACCATATACAGGAACTTTTTCCCCTTTAAGTAATTTTGAAATAAAAAACGGAATAAGTTTTTCCGGATATTGATACGGTCCATAGTTATTTGAACACCTTGTATTTAAAACCGGAAGTTTGTATGTTTCGAAGTAAGCTCTAACAAGCATATCAGCTCCGGCTTTGCTTGCAGAATATGGGCTGTTTGGTGCAAGCGGTGTAGTTTCATAAAAATATCCTGTTTTTCCGAGTGTTCCGTAAACTTCGTCAGTTGAAACTTGCAAATATCTTTCAACTCCTAGTTCTTTGCAGGCTTGCAAAAGGTTTAGAGTTCCTTGAATATTTGTTTCAACAAAAATTTCAGGATGTTTGATTGAATTGTCAACGTGTGATTCTGCTGCAAAGTTTACAACTAAATCACATTCATTAATCAAATCTCTTACAAGTTTATAGTCACAAATATTGCCGTGAACAAATCTATAATTAGGATTAGTTTCAATATCTTTAAGGTTTTCAAGATTTCCGCAATATGTAAGTGCATCTAGATTTATAACTTTGTCTTGCGGATGTTTTTTGAGATAGTGTCTGACAAAGCAGCTTCCGATAAATCCGGCACCGCCGGTTACTAAAATAGTTGTCATTATTATATCTCCTCTCTGTTAATATCTTTCAATAACGGTTGTTTGCTGTCTTTTTCTGAAAGTATAGGTTCAAAATCTATTTCCCAATCAATGTTAATATCAGGATCGCACCACAGAACACCCCTGTCGGCAGAAGGGTTGTATTCTCCGCTGGCTTTGTATAAGAGTTCTACTTCATCCGATAATGCAACAAAACCATGGGCAAAACCAACCGGAATGTATAACATGTGTTTATTTTCTTCTGATAATTCTACTTTTACATATTGTCCAAAAGTTGGTGAATTTTTACGTATATCGACAGCAACATCATAAATTTTGCCGCGTCCGCACCTCACAATTTTAGCTTGACCATATGGGGATGCTTGGTAATGAAGACCTCTCAATACACCTTTTGAAGATTTTGAATGGTTATCCTGATTAAATTCAACTTCTATTCCGTTTGAATAAAAATCGGATTTTTTATATGTTTCCATAAAAAAGCCTCTGTTGTCCCCAAAGACTTTTGGTTTAATTAAAACTACATCTTTTATTTTTTGCGGTATAAATTCAAATGGCATGGCTTCTCCTTTGATTATATCATTTATTTTCTAATATTACCATTTAAAAAATCGTTGTATACAATTTTGATACCTTCTTCCAGGTTTACTTTAGCTTTCCAACCCAATGAATTAATACGGGAAACATCCA
>CACYCU010000138.1 GCA_902772945.1 uncultured bacterium
ACATCCTGCAAAATTATACAAATCTCTCTGTAATTCAACAAGAGACTTATTTTCATATGCCATAACTTCTAAAATTAACAAATTTGCCAGAATGCCGTCCTTTTCCGGAATGTGACCTTGTATACTCAAACCTCCGGATTCTTCACCGCCAATGATAGGATTGTATTTGCGCATTGCATCTCCAACATGTTTGAATCCCACAGCAGTTTCAATAACCTCGACACCGAGTTTTTCTGCAACTTTGTTTAATAAAAGACTTGCACCGACTGTTTTTACCAAAGAGCCATTGTAATTTTTGTTTTTCTTAAGATGCATTAACAAAATTGATATAATTTCATTAGGTGAAACATATTCACCATTCTCATTTATTACGCCAAATCTGTCAGAATCACCATCATTTGCAAATCCTACAGAATTTTTAGTATTTTTTACTTTTTCAATCAATTCTTTTAAATATTTAGGTTTCGGCTCAGGCATTCCGCCCCCGAAATTTGGATCATGATACATATGAATACTGTCAAATTTTATTCCGTATTTTTCCAACAATTTGTCAAAATAACCGATACTTGCAGCATAAAGTCCGTCAAAAATAATATTTTTATTTAGTTCTTTTATTTTTTCAAAATTAATTAATTTTTCTATATGCTCAAAATAGTCCTTTGAAAAATCATAATTCTCAACTTTTCCGTTATTATTTAGAACAAGTTCAAAAGCAGATAAATTTCTAACCAATTCATCCGTGATATCAGAAGTTGCAGGTCCGGCATAATCAGGAATAAACTTTATTCCCAAATATTCAGGAGGATTGTGAGATGCCGTAAACATAACAGCACATGCGTTTAAATGTTTTGCACTATAGGCAAGAACAGGTGTCGGTATAATTTTATCAGACAACAAAACCCTAAATCCATACTTGCTCAATTGCTCTGCGCTTATCGAAGCATACTCAAAAGCCATATTTCTCGGATCGTATCCGACTATAATTTTTTTATTCAATCCAAATTTTTCAAAAACGTATTTTCCTATTGATTTTATGACAGTTTTAACATTTTCATCATTAAAATCTTTTCCTACAACAGCTCTCCAACCGTCTGTCCCAAATTTTATATTTGTCATTGCCTCATCCTCTAATATTTGTTATAATCATATAAGAAATAAGAAAGTTTATCAAATGCTTAATTTTGAAAATATAGAAACAATCTGCTACCTTGGGCCTCAAAGTTCTTTTACCGAAATGGCAAAAGATTATTTTTGCGACAAATATAAAATCAATTCTTTTTCTAAAGGATTTGATACTATTGATCAGGTAATTGAATATGTCGATAACAATCCTGATACATTGGGGGTACTTCCTGCTGAAAACTCAATAAAAGGCACAGTTAGAGAAACTCTGGATAACCTGATGGTTACAAAAAACCCGAATATAAAAATTCTTGCAGAATACTACCAACCAATAAACTATTGTCTTTTATCAAGAACAACAGAGATTTATTCAATAACAGGTATAATTTCTCCGCCTGAATTGATTTCAAAATGCAGAAATTTTATAAAAAACGATATGCCTTTTAATACAAATATAATAGAATCGGCAAGTGTTCCTGAAGCCGCAAGAAATCTTCAAAATTACAATCTTACGTACGCATCAATCGGAAGCCCCAAAACAGCGGAAATTTTCAATTTAAACATATTGAAAGAAAATCTTAATGATAATAAAAACGATCAAACAAGATATATTCTAATTGGAGATTTTGAAACCGAAGAAACCGGCAATGATAAAACATCCATAGCATTCTCAGCTATAGATAAACCTGGAGCTTTATTGAATATCTTGAATATATTTATGAAAAATAATATAAATCTTACGTATATTGCATCACACCCTTCTAATCAAAAATTCGGTGAATACATTTTTACTGTAACATTTGACGGTCATTTACATAATCCGCTTATAATGAAAACATTGAAAGAAATAAAAGAAAATGCTAAATATATGAGATTTTTGGGCTCATATAAACGTGGAAAACCTCATATAGCTTGATATTAACTATTCTTAGTTGCTTCATAGCAAAAAAAATGGTATAATATTGAAAATGCCTTTTTTAAAAATTCATTAAATTAGTCAGAAAGGAATATTATGACTAATTCGATGATACCGTATACCTTTGTCCCCGGCACTAAAGCAAAAGCCGGAGAGGTTAATGCAAATTTTTTATCGTTGGCAAATATTATTGAACAAAACATCAATTCATCTACAAATAGTTTTCAAGATATTTACGGAATTTTAAATCAAAAACGAAATATTGCACCAACTACAGTAACAGCTGCAAATACTGATATTGACGATTACACAACAGCCGGTAACTATATATTTAATTCTTTAGTTATTCCGCAAAATATGCCATCCGGTACAAGCGGTACTTTAGTTGTTACAGGAGATGAAAATTCAACAAAGCAAATTTGGATTTGTGATGATGAAAATCCGGAAATTTTTACAAGAACTTTTGATGGTACAGAATGGAGCAGCTGGTATTCTGTATTTGGTGCAAAACATATGGATAATCCCGGATATTTGATATTGCCTAACGGATTAACAATACAGTGGGGTTATCATACCGCATTAACTGTGACATATCCTATATCATACACAACCGTTCCTTGTGTTGTTGTAACAAAACAAGGTATGAATAACAAAAAAACATATGCCGATCAAGGATTTGCAGATTCGACAGTAACAGGATTCAGTTTCTTAACTGCAAGTGATGTATACCATGTAAATTGGATTGCAATTGGATACTAAGGAGGAAATTATGAAATATTACGGAACAAAAAATAACAAAGATTATGGTTTTTATTTAAAAAATTTTAATAATGCTATAGAAATTTCTGATGAATATTGGAAAGAATTACTTTCACAGCAATCTGAAGGTAAGATAATTATTCCGTTTGAAAATCAAGTTATAGCAATTAATGAAAATGAATATTCTTTTGAAAACGGAAATTGGAGAAAACTTACACCTGTTGAAGCAGAAATTAAAAAACAGGAAAAAAATAATAATATAAGAAAACAAGAAATTCTTTTTGAATTAGAAGAATTAGACAAAAAACGAATTCGAGCAATCGCAGAACCTTCTCTAATGGATAATGAAACAAGCTGGCTTGAATATTATAATCGTCAAATAAAGAACTTGAGAGACGAATTGGAACAATTAAACACTTAAAAAAAAGACCGGTCTCCGGTCTTTTTTTGTGTGATATAATTATTGTATGTTTAAAACAATAAAACGAGGAATTTCTAAAGTAAAAGAAGATATTCAAGTAATATACGACAAAGATCCGGCTGCGGAAAATATCCTTGAGGTTTTGTTATGTTATCCCGGACTTCATGCACTTATTGCATACAGACTGGCTCACAAATTTCACAAATGGCACATTCCTCTCATTCCGAGAATTATTTCATATATTACAAGAATTATAACCGGTATTGAAATACATCCTGCGGCAAAAATCGGACGTAAATTCTTTATAGACCACGGAGAAGGTGTTGTAATAGGTGCGACAACAGAAATTGGGGATGATGTTTTAATATATCAACAGGTTACACTTGGCGGAACCGGTAAAGAGCACGGCAAACGCCATCCTACTATAGGTAATAATGTAATAATCGGAGCCGGCGCAAAAATTTTAGGTAACATAAACATCGGGGATTATGTCAGAATCGGTGCAGGTTCGGTTGTAGTCGAAGATGTTCCTGAAAATTCAACCGTTATAGGCGTTCCGGGAAGAATAGTTCAAAGACACTTTAGAGATGAAAACGGAATATTAATGCATAACAGGATTCCGGATCCGATAAAATGTGAACTTAACAGGTTAAAATACGAAGTTTTAGAAATAAAAGAAGAATTAAAAAATAAGGGGGTATAAAATGTATCACATTTACACAGAAAGAAATCATTCAGAATTTTCAAAAACCGAAATTGCTCAATGCAAAGATTATGATGAAGCTTTGCAAAAAGCTCAAAAAGCAATTGCAGGAAAAGAAGGTTATAATTATATTATCGAAGAAACCGACGGCTCTATGAACAGCTATGGCGAATTAATCGCCAGAGTCGTTGCAGAAGGATAAAATTTAGCCTATTATAGTTATTTTATAAAAATAATTTATTAACAAAAAAAGAACCCTTTCGGGTTCTTTTTGTTTCTAACGTTTTGAGAATTGGAATCTCTTACGAGCTCTTTTTCTACCGTATTTTTTACGTTCTTTGACACGTGGGTCACGAGTTAAAAGACCTTCTAATCTTAATACATTTTTGTATTCTTCATTAGCTTTTACCAATGCACGTGATATACCATGTCTGATAGCTCCGCATTGAGCAACTATTCCGCCGCCTACTGCTTTTACTTTTACATCGTATTTTTCTTGATTGTCTGTCAAAACTAACGGTCTGTATACTAACATTTCAATTGCAGGTCTGTTACCGATATAATTTTTTAATGTTTTACCGTTAACAAAAATTCTACCTTTTCCTTTTACAAGTTTTACAACTGCAATGGAGGTTTTTCTGCGGCCTGTTGCCATAATTTCTTTATCTGCCATTATTTAGCCTCCTTTTCTAATACGATAGGTTTTTGAGCTGCATGCGGATGTTCTGATCCGTTGTATACTTTCAATTTTGTAAATTGGGTATCACCTAAAGTATTGTGTTGTAACATGCCTTTTACAGCGCTTTCAATTAAAAGTCTTGCATCTTTTTCACGTAATTCTTTTACGCTTGCGCTTTTCAATCCACCAGGGAAACCTGTATGGTGATAATATATTTTATCAGTTTCTTTTTTACCTGAAACTACAACCTTTTCAGCGTTGATTACAATTACAAAATCGCCTGTATCAACGTTTGGTGTATATTCAGGTTTGTTTTTTCCTCTTAAAATATTTGCTACTCTGGTAGCCAATCTGCCTAAGATTTCTCCTTCAGCATCGATTAGATACCATTTTCTTTCAACTTCAAGAGGTTTTGCTGAATATGTTTTCATGCTTTTTCTCCATTAAATTTTATGAAATTCTTCGCTTTTGCTCAGAATAACTAATATTCTACTTTTACTAATGTCAATCCGTATGGACTGATTGTTGCACCTGCCTTGCGTCTGTCTAAAGCGTCTAAAACTTCTTTCATATGCTCAGAGGGCAAATTATGTCCTTCTATTTCAAGAAGAGTACCGACGATTGTTCTTACCATATTATAAAGAAACCTGTTCCCTACAATATCAATAACAACTTTATCTCCGAGTTTTTGAACCTCGGCTTTTTCAATAAAACATATCTTGCTTGGGTTTAGCGTTCCGGAACTTTTAAAACTTGAGAAATCATGCTCGCCTAACAAATAATTTAAACTTTCCTGCATTCTTATCAAATTGATATCAAATTTTATTCTCATCAAATCACCATCAAACGCATTTTTACATTTACGATTAAAAAACTCGTACCTGTAATGCCTTCTTTTGGCACTTTTTTGAGCGTGAAAATTATCGTCAACAAGTTTTAAGTCACTAACCGAAATATCATCAGGTAGAATTTCATTTATTTGATAAACAAACTTTGAAGCAACAATGGGTTTGTCAACATCAAAATGAATAACCTGTCCCAAAGAGTTTACACCCTTATCGGTTCTTCCGGAAAAGACTGTTTTAAATCGTCGTTTACTATTTTCGGTATTATTACCGATTTTCAATTTACAAAATGCTTTTTCAAGTTCACCTTGTATAGTCGGGGTATCTATTTCTTTGCCGTTTTCAAACTGAATTTGGCTTCCGGCATAATTCTTACCGATATACTGAACCTGAAGTGTGTAACGCATTGGCCTATACCAATTGGATTAAAGCCATTTCTGATGCGTCACCGCGTCTTGGAGGTAATCTGAATATTCTTGTATAACCGCCTTGACGATCTGAATATTTTTTACCGATAACTGTGAAAAGTTTCCTTAAAACAGTTTCTTCTGATAATTTTTTATCAGCTTGAGCTGTTTCAAAAACTTCACCTGTAGCTAAATCCATAAATTTGCCTGTTTCTTTGTCAAAAATGAATTTAGCTGCTTGACGACGTGCGTGAAGATCGCCTCTTTTTGCAAGGGTAATAATTTCTTCAGCATATGGTTTTAAAGCTTTTGCTCTTGCCATTGTTGTTTTAATTTCACCATGTACAAAAAGTTCAGTCGCCAAAGATCTCAACAAAGCATCTCTTTGATCCTTTGCTTTTGATAGCGTATGTTTTTTAGTTTGGTGTCTCATTTTTATTTTCCTTATTCTTATTTATATTCTTTATCTCTTGGATTATTGGTAACTTGAAACTTTTCATTTCGTTCCATAAATTATTCTAATTTATTTCATTAAGTTTCTCGTATACACTTGCCGGGTTCGCTTTGTTGTTGTTCGCCTGTTTCCTGTCGTTCCCTTACTCTTGGCTTAAGCTCACACGGCTTGCCAAAATCCGCTATACTTCTTCTTCGATTTCAGGATTTGGAGCCAAATCTAAACCAAAGTGATGAAGTCTTTCGATTACTTCGTCAGAAGATTTCTTTCCGAAGTTTTTAATATTTAGCAAATCATGTTCTGATTTTTTCAACAACTCAGCCATTGAATTGATGCTTGCACGTTTCAAGCAATTGTATGCTCTAACTGACAATTCCAATTCTTCGATTGTCATTGTTGTTGCCTCAGCTTCATCTTCAACTTCTTCTTCGATTGTCATTGAAGGTGCTATAACAGGTTGACCTGTAATAGATGCGATTTGCATAAAGTGTTCAATTAACAGATTTGATGCTTGGCTCAATGCATTTGTTACATCAATTGAACCATTTGACCATATTTCTATAGTCAATTTATCAAAATCAATTGAATCACCTACACGAGTGTTTTCTACATTGTAGCTAACACGTTTAATAGGCATAAAAGTTGCATCGATTGGCAAAAAGTCGATTGCATAACCTTTATTATCTCTGGGAACGTCGTGAGCAACGTATCCTTTGCCTGTTTCAATTGTTATATCTGCATGGAAGCTTCCACCGTCTGCAACTGTACAAATTAACCAATCCGGGTTAACAACTTTTACACCTGCAGGAAGTTGAATATCACTTGCGAGTACCGGTCCAGGACGATCAACATCTATTCTTAAATATTGAACATCTTTGGAATCAGTTTTTACAACTAATCCTTTAAGGTTTAACATAACATCGATAACATCTTCCAATACACCCGGAATTGCAGTGTATTCATGAGTGATACCTTCAATTCTTGCAGAAGTAACAGCTGTTCCTTCCAAGCTTGATAAAAGTACACGTCTTAAAGAATTTCCGATTGTTGTACCAAAACCTTTTTCTAACGGCTCTATTACAAATTTACCATATTGTGAACCATCAGAACTGGTTGTTGTATTAACGCATTTAATTTTTAATTCCATTATTTATCTCCTTAATTAGTTTAAAGGTTGATTTGCTGAATAGTTGAATGGTTTTAAAAGCTATTAACTTTTCGACCCTTCAACCCCTCAACTCAAAATCCTATTTTGAATAGTACTCAATTACAAGTTGTTCTTTGAAGTCAGGATCGAGCTCTTCTCTTTCCGGAATTCTATCGAAAGTGATTTTCAAAGCTTCTTTATCTATTGTCATCCAAGCCGGAGCACAAGCCATATCAATCATTTCATTTACACTCTTTAAGAATGATTCACTTCTTGATTTTACTGTAATCACATCGCCTGCTTTAACTAAAAATGACGGAATGTCAACTTTCTTGCCATTTACAAGTACGTGACCGTGGTTAACGATTTGTCTTGTTTGTTTTCTTGTTATACCAAAACCTGCTCTGAAAAGAACGTTATCCAATCTTGATTCTAAGATTTGAAGAAGGATTGTACCTGTTACGCCTTTTCTTCTTGCAGCTTCTTGATAATATTTAGCAAACTGTTTTTCAGATACTAAATATGTCAATCTGATTTTTTGTTTTTCATTTAAGTGAATTGCATATTCAGAAGGTTTTTTTCTGTCAGCGCCGTGCTGGCCTGATGCAGTTTGTCTCATAGAAGATGTTAATTTTCTGTTTGATAAATCTTTAACACCTTTATTTCTGAATAACTTATTCGTTGGTCCTGTGTATCTTGCCATTTTATTTCTCCTTTTCTTCTGCCGGGCATCTATGGTTTGCGTCCTTGGCGGGAACTCAAGCCCCGGCTTATAATTTACAAATTAAATATCTCCAAATTGCAAAGTTTAACTATACTCTGCGTTTTTTCGGAGGTCTGCAACCGTTGTGAGGAATAGGTGTTACATCCTTGATTAATGTAATTTCCAAACCTGCTTGTTGAATTGCTCTGATTGCAGTTTCACGACCGGATCCCGGTCCTTTGATGTAAAC
>CACYCU010000139.1 GCA_902772945.1 uncultured bacterium
ATGCAAGCAAAAGAAATCTTTATGACCAAAGAAAAGAAGCAGTAGAATATATTTATCAAGATTCTATACCGATAAATGGTATTGAAAAAATAGGAGAGGCTGATTTTGATATATTTTTACGTCAAAGATGGTCCAGCCTTATATTTTTGCCAAAAACTGAACAGACTAATTTTGCTATAAATATTTGTAAGCAGCTTTTTAAAAATCAGTCCGAAATACAGGCTATTAACAGGATTAGTTGATATTAGACAATTTTACCAAGTTTTCAAAATCTGGATATTGGGAAGAAAGTTCTTCAAAACTTCCTATATCTACAATTTGGCCGTCCTTCATGTAAACAAGTTTGTTGCATGCTTTTAGGGTAGATAATCTATGTGCTATTGCAATTATTGTCTTTTTGTCGGCAAGGGTTGTTAGCATTTCTGTTATTTGATTTTCTACCTGAACATCGAGTGCCGATGTGGCTTCATCCAATATCAAAATTTCAGGTTCCCTGTACAATGCTCTTGCAATTGCTAAGCGTTGTTTTTGACCTTGGGATAATCCGTTTGAACCTACGATGATATTTGAATTTATTCCGCTATCATATTCTTTTATAACATCATATAATTTGGCATCATTTAGTGCTTTTATTACTTTTTTATCATCAATTTTTTCAGTACCCCAAGCTACATTTTCTTTTATTGATTTGTCAAGAATATTTATCTGTTGAGGAACGTATCCTATTATTTGCCTAAATTTTGGGAAATTCTTGTCCGTTAGTTCGACTCCATCTACAAGAATTTTTCCGGAATCTGCAGGCAACAGACCTAATAAAACATCAGCAAGAGTACTTTTCCCGGCTCCCGAAAGCCCTATTATCCCTATAAAATCGCCTTTATTTATTTCTAATGTTATGTTTTTTAATACAGGTTTTGATTCATTATAAGAAAATTGGACATTTCTTAGCTCTATATTTTTTTCAAAAATTAGTTTTTTATGATTTTTGTTAGTAATTATTGGATTATTAATTATTGTGTTTTCGTATTCTTTGTTTAATTCTTTGACAAATTCTCTTGATGAATTTATTGCAATAATTGCAGATTGAATTCTGTTTAGTGCAGGTGCAATTCTAAATAAAGCTGCAACAACAATTGCAAAAGAAGCGATAAGCTCAGAATTGTTGTTTAAATTTTGTATTGACAATATGAAAGCCATTAATATTAATGAAGTAACAACAAGTATTTCAATAATGTATGGCGGGATGGCAGAATAAAACATGTGGCGAATTTGGACATCTTTTAAAGAATTTCCGGCAGTGATGAAAGCATTATAAAAAACATCCTCTGATGATAACAGTTTTATTTCTTTTATATTATTTAAATTCTCCAACAAAGCTGTTTGAAAATCTTTTGCTCTTTGATGAAGTATTGATGCGATTTCAGATGTTCTTGTTTTAAAGTATTTGTTTTGAATGTATAGAGATATGCATACAAAAATGATTGTAACAATCGCAGGTATGAGAAATTTTATTAGCAACAATATAATTACCATTAATATAATTATTACGTTCGTTAACAGGTTAAGAATCCTCAATACAAAACAATCTATAACTTGAGAAACCAGTGTGCCTATTGTATAAAGCTTGTCATTCGGAGATGTTTTCATTGTTGTTTTATATGGCGCATAAAGATAATATTGCATAAATTTGGAGTATATGCTCATTTTCCAATTAGCTGTAAAACGTCCCTGAAGGTACTGTGAAATTATAATAAATATATTTTTAATTATGAAAATCAGAAGAACTCCAAGTCCAATCATTAGTCCGCCGGTTATTGAATTATTTATTTTTATATATTTTGTAATATAATTTGCTGATTCCGGTTGTATTATCAACATAATGAACGGGTAAATAAGTGCTATTCCCAAAAACTCTAAACATCCGGCAATGAACGACATAATAGTAAATCCGATTAATTTTAATTTCTTTTTTTTGCCGTAATATGAAATAAATTTTTTAAAATTTTCAATAAACATTTTGCACCATATAATAATTATTGTATAATCATGGTAAAGGAAGGAGTTAGTTATGTCAAATCCGATTTTAAATGATAACAGATTTTCACCGCAAGAGGCAGTTTTGACTGGTGAGCCAATGACAATACAGGGAGCTGTGAATAAGATATTTATGTTATTTGCATGTTTAATTGCAGGGGCTGTAATCAGTTTGTATGCATTATTCACAAATCCGGCAATTGCATCTATCGGGATGATTGCTGGCGGTATTATTGGGTTTATTCTTGTACTTGTTACTTGTTTTAATATAAGAATTGCAAAATATACAGCAGCGCCTTACGCTTTTTTCGAAGGTTTAGTGCTTGGCGGATTTTCTGCCTTTTTTGAACAAACATACAGAGGAATTGTTATACAAGCAATACTTGCAACTTTTGTTGTGATGTTTGTTATGTTAGCTTTGTACAAAGCAAGAATAATAAATTATACAGAAAAACTTAGAGCTGTTATTTTAACCGGTTTGTTATCTATTTGCGGAATTTATTTAATTCAAATAGTGGCTTCTTTCTTCGGTAGAGGTATACCTGGTATTTTTGAATCAGGACCTGTAGGAATTATTTTCAGTCTTGTTGTAGTAGGGTTTGCAGCCCTGTCTTTAATTCAGGATTTTCATTTTATAGAACAGGCATCTCTGAGAATGCTCCCAAAAGAATACGAGTGGTATGGGGCTATGGGGCTAATGATTACTCTCGTATGGCTTTATATGGAAATCTTAAGATTGTTAGCAAAAGTAAATTCAAGAAGATAACTAATCATTTTCTTGAAGCAATTCTTTTTGAAACTCTTCAGCTTGTCTTCTGGCTTCTTCTATTTCAGAGACTTGTTCATCAACGTGTTCTTGGATTGTTTTTACCTTAACTTCATTGTTGTAAGGTGATTTTACGGAATATTTAAATGTTGACATTCCAAGCATAAAAGCTGCTGTTAAAACAAGCAGACCAAGTAGCATATCTATAGCTGAAAAACCTTTAAATTTCATTTTATCTTATTTTTCCTTATAAAAAATTTTATTGCTTCATCCTTTGTTTTAGGAGTTTTTAGAATTTCTTCTTCCGGAGATAAATTAATTCCAAGATTATTTCTGATTTTGTTATATATAGAAAGTCCGACAAAAATAGCTACAGTTGATGCTAAAACTCCAATCATAGCTATTGAAAATTTGACCATAACCTCATGAGCAGACGCAGGCATTGTATAGCCTGCATTTGTGCTCAGAAGTATTGCGATTAATAATATAATTTTATTCTTCAATTTTTTTTGCCTTTTTTGTTGTTCTTGGTTTTCTTGCTTTAGAAGCTCCTCGATTTGGTCTCTTTTTGGGTTTTTCTTCAACTTGTTCTTCAACTTGTTCAACAGGTTGCTCAACTTCTTTTACGATAGGTTTAATTTCTTCGTTTGGTTTTAAGATTGTTTGCGCAGTTTCAATATCATCCTGTTTAAATTTAGGTTTTCTTCCACCGCGTTTTTTCTTTGTCTCTTTTTTCTCAGATTCTTGAACAGCTACTGTAGAAGGGTTTTCAACTTCTATTTCAACCGGAGTTTGGATAATTTCTTCTACTATTTGAGTTTCTTCTTGTTGTTGTTTTTTATTATTATTCTTCTTCTTGAAATTATTTACCGGCAATTTCATTTTAGCTGCTTTTGCTCTGTATTCACCTTCTGCTGTCGGAGTTGAGAAATTGAATTCATTCAAGAAATATCCTGTACCTTGGCAGTGAGGACATTTCTTAGTAAATATTTCAGATAATGATTGTCCTTGTCTGTGTCTTGTCAACTCGACAAGTCCGAGGTCAGAAATTTGTCCGACTTGAGGTTTTGCTTTATCCGGTTCAAGAGCAATTTCAAGTTCTTCAAGCATTGCAAGTTTATCTGCGCGGGACATCATGTCGATAAAGTCGACAATAATCATTCCGCCTATGTTTCTTAATCTGAGTTGTCGTGCAATTTCGTGAACAGCTTCTATATTTGTTTTTAATATTGTTTCATCTTGAGTTGATGAACTTGTAAACTTACCGCTGTTTACATCTATTACTGTCAGCGCTTCTGTTTGTTGAATAAATAAATAGCCCCCTGATGGCATGTTGACTTTGACATTCAATGCCGCTTTGATTTCTTTATGAATATCTTCGGCTATCAATAAAGGTTCAGTTCCTTTATACAATGTGACTTGAATATTTTTATTTATATGCCAATTTTGTAGAATATTTTGTACTCTTTGGAGAGCAAATGCTGTATCTACAACAATTTCTTTTGTGTCTTCTGTACAAGCTTCTCTTATTGTTCTGTATAACAAATCTTGATCCCTATACAAAAGTGTCGGAGGAGTCATTGTCTCTGCACCGGTTATAATATTATTCCATTTTTCAAGTAATATTTCTAAATCTTCTTGAATGTCTGCTTCTGATTGACCTTCAGCTTCTGTTCTGATAATAACGCCTACACCTACAGGTTTTATTAGGCTGACTACGGATTTTAGTCTTGCTCTTTCTTTATTGTTTTCAATTTTTTTGCTAATGCTTATACCCGGTTCATTAGGCATTAATACTAAAAATCTTCCGGGTAGACTTATTTCTGTAGTTACTCTTGGTCCTTTGTGCCCTGTCGGTTCTTTTACAACCTGTACAATAAGTTTTTGTTTTGGAGAGAGTTTATCTTTTAATGCGCCTTTCCCCATGACATCTTGAGCGTGCAAAAATCCCATTTTATCTACACCGACATTTACAAATGCCGCATCAATACTTGGCAAAATGTTATCTACTGTGGCCAGATAAACATCTCCGAGAATTACATCTCCTCTTGAAATGATAAAATCTGAAACTCTTCCGTTTTCCATTACTGCAGCAATGTTGTCTCTTTCTGCAATAATAATTCTTTTTTCATTGTTTTGTTGATTGTTTTTGTTGTTACGTTTGTCCATAAAAATCCTTTACTATAATTCATTAAGCTCTGAATCAAAAAATCTTAAACGAGTAATATTAAATACTACTTGTGGCGCAATAATGCTCATTAAAACATCTGCTCTCAACGCCGGTATATCGTCGATAGTTTGACCCGTTTTTAATACTATGAACAGACTTTCATCTTCAAATCGGTATGATTTTATTGACGATTTAACATCTGTTTTTTTTAGTAAACCTTTTTTGTTTTTCTTCTCTATAAAAATTTCAGAGGAAGATAAAACTTTGTTTGTATTATATCGTAAAGTTTCAAAATCGTAAAGAGATTTATCAAAAATTTCTATTTTGTATTCTGCCCATTGTGCAGTAATATCAATTGCTTTAGTTGATTTATCAATATTTACAATACTTATAATTTCTGATTCTTTTGGCAGAACTTTTTCCAACTTTTGTTTGATTTCTTTAGGTTCGATTTTCTCATAAAGTTCAATATCTACCAATTCTCCACTACTTTCAACAAAAAGTGGAAGTGCAATACCCATTGAAACTTTCATCATTGGGTTAAACCCTTGCGAATATGCGACATTCAGGCCACTCCGAAAAAGTGCCTTTAAAAATGTGTTTTGCCAATCAAGATGTGAAAAATATTTTAAAACTCCTGTTTTAGATATTTTTAACCTATATTTATAAAGTTGATGTGTAACAGAATGATTTGCGGGATCTTTTGTTTCAAGAATTTTTAATTCTTTTAATTTATTTTCAGATTCTTTGCTTATTTTGTAGGGTTTTGCCAATACTTTTTTTGTTTGTAAATTTTTGCAAACTCCGCAATTTACGCATTGTTTTTCGCAAGTTAAAACTATTGGTTCATCATTATCAGAGAATGCCTTGTTATATTCATCAATCAGCCATTTTTTGTCTAAACCTACATTGACAAAATCCCAAGGCAGCTTATCATCTGTTTTGTATTCTTTTTGAGCAAGTTCAGACAAGTTGATATTCAATTCTTTGGCAGTATCAAACCAAATATTTTCATTAAAATATTCCCCCCAAGCATCAAGGTAGCAGCCTTTTTTGTAAAGGGCTTCAATATATTGGCATAAGTTTGAATCTCCGCGTGTTAGTACAGCTTCCAAAAGAGAAGTAGCTTGTTCGTGATAATTGATTTTTACTCCTTTTAGGTGTGAAATTTTTTCTTTTAAATATCTTATATGTTCTGTAACTTTATCAAGTTCCACTTGACCGCACCACTGAAATGGTGTGAATGGTTTAGGTACAAATATTGAAAGTGTGCAAGTTATATCCATACCGTGATTCAAATTCTTTTCTTTTTTCAAGAGTTTACATTGATATTTAATTTTGCTTAGCAAATTTGCCATTTCATCCATATCTTGCAAGGTTTCTGTCGGCAAACCGCAAATAAAATAAAATTTCACTCTTGACCATCCGTTTTGATAAAGTGTAAGGACGGTATTTAAAATCATGTCTTCTGTTATATTCTTTTTAATAACATTTCTCAAACGTTGACTTCCGGCTTCGGGAGCAAGAGTCATTGTTGATTTACGAATGCTTTGAACTAAATTGGCAAGTTCAAGATTAAATCCGTCAATACGCTGGCTTGGCAATGATACGGAAACTTTTTTGTCATAAAAATCTATAGATAATTCTTTTATGACTTCATTTATATTCTTGTAATCATTTGAAGAAAGTGATAACAATGAATATTCGTCGTATCCTGTGTTTTTAACAAGCTCTTTCGCTAGTTTTATAATCTCGTCAGCTTCTCTTTCTCTTATTGGCAGTGTAACATGTCCTGGTTGGCAAAAACGACACATTCTCCCGCACCCTCTTCGAATTTCAACAACAGCTCTGTCTTGAACTGATGTTGAATATGGAATCGGATATTTTTTTAATGCTGTTTCATATCTTAATTGAGATATTCTTTTGTCTACATTTCCACCAACCTCTTTTGACCATCTCCCAAATTTAGGGTGTTCGCAAAGTGCTTTTATCCTTTCTTTTCTCGGTAGGTTTTTTGTTTTTTCTAAAATCTCGCAAACTTCAAGAATATTTTCTTCTCCGTCACCGATTAAAAATACATCAATAAAATCTGCCATCGGAAGAGGATTAAAAGTGCATGGACCGCCTGCCACAATAATCGGGTCATTGTCGTCTCTCATATCGTTTCGGTATGGAATTCCGGACATATCAAGCATTTTTAAAACTGTAGGATATGACATTTCATATTGCAGGGAAAATCCAATAACATCAAATTCTTTTAAAGGTTTTTTACTTTCAAGTCCATAAAGAGTGTCAGGCACAAAATCCGCTTCTGGAGCATAAACTCTGTCTGCCATGTAGTTAGAATTTTTGTTAATTAAATCATATAAAATTCTAACTCCTAGATTACTTATGCCTATTTCGTATTTATCTGGAAATGCCAATGCAAAACGAAGTTTTGAACTTGTAAAATCTTTTTTATAAGACAAAAACTCTCCGCCTACATATTGATAGGGTTTATTGCATTTGTATAATGCTTCTTCTCTGAATATACATGTCATATTTACATAACCGGAACATCAACAGGGTCTGTTAAAATAACTTTTAAAACTTCTCCGTTTTGGAGGTTAACTTCTTTACCTTTTTTTATCATGTCAGCAAAGAAGTCATAAACATAATAAGAACCGCCTCCGATAGCGCCTCCGACAGCACCGACGCCTGTCATCAATTGGTCAGCCACAATGATATCGTCAAATACATCTCCGCCCCATTCTGTACAAGTTTTTGTAATATCTTTTGTTTTGTGCCAATTTTCAACTAAAGCATCTTTATAACCTTTAGACCCTGCAATACCTCCGTCAAGAGTTAAGTCTTCTCTGCCGACAACAGCCATAGATAGGGGTAACTGTCTTCCGTTTGGAGTGACTACATGGTCAAAATCTAAGTATAAAACTGCACCCTTTGAAAATCTTTTTGAACCCTCAATTCTTCTTACAGTACCTCTAACAAGAGAACCCATCGGTAATATTACATCAGAATCCGCCGTCTGGTCTGTTATAAGAATTGCACTAAATTCAGAACCGGCTTGGTTTACAAGAGTTGATACCGGCGTTGTTAATTGCAGCTCAAATTGGGTGCCGGCAGGAATTCTCTTGGTCTTTGCTTTTGCGTTAAATGGCGCTGATATTGAAACTTGCGCAAATATTAATAGTGATAAAATTATTGCTATATATCTCATATAAAAATCTCCTTCTTTTATATATTACTATAACGATTTACATTTTTGCAATAATTTAACAATATTGTATAATTATGTTATGTCAAAAATAGATAGAATTGAGGAACTGCAGAATATATTAAAAGAAGATAAAACAGATTTTCAAGCTCGAAGAGAGCTTGCTGTTTTGCTTTTGGATTCTAATTTTCCGGAAGAAGCTATGCAAAATTTTCTCTATCTTTCGAAAATTTTTAATACAGATAGCAGTATTTTTTATAACCTAGGCATAACTTATGAAAAATTAAAAGAACTTGATAAAGCTGAAAATGCATATCTAAAAGCTATTGAACTTGCACCGGAAGAGATAGATTCTCAGTATAATCTCGGGCTTGTATATATTGATAAGCATGAATACGAAAAAGCCATTGATTGTTTTGAAAAAGTATTAGAAAAAGATAACAAAGATTCAAATTCATATTTCTCTTCAGGACTTTGCTATCTGAAGCTGAATAAGCTGGATGCTGCAAAATATTATTTTCAAAGAACAATTGAGTTAAATGATGAAGATATTTATGCGCATTTTTATTTAGCAAATGTTTTAAAAGAGCAAGGCGAGCTGGATGGTGCAAGAGAAAATCTTTATAAAGTTTTGGAAATATCTCCTGATTACAGCTGGGCATATTTTAATTTGGCTTCTATGGATTATGAGGTAGGCTTTGTTGAAGGAGCAATAGATAATCTTGAAAAAACTTTGGAATATAACCCAAAAGATATTGATGCATATAAAATTTATGCAAAAATATTAACAAAAGAAAATGAAACGGATAAAGCTTTGGAAATTGTGAAACGTGCTATAGAAAATTGTCCTTCAGAGGGCGATCTATATTATATTTTGGCACAAATAAATAAATTAAACGGCTCAAATTCTGAATATATAAAAAACATGACAGAAGCATTAAAATGCTCATCTACTCTTTCGATTGCTCCAAAATTAATAAAAAAAGAAATGGATGAGTTTCTAAAATAATATTCAGATGAATTGATAAAAATTTTTGTTTGCTTTTTAATTTTTGTATGAATGAAAGTTTATCCCAAGATAAAAAACCTCTTATTTGGCTAAGCGGAGGACATTTCGTTAATGATATTTATACCGGAGTATTAAACCCGATAATGCCGTTTTTGGCTGCAAAATTAGGAATATCAATGGCTTTTGCAACTGTTATTCTAACAATATCACATGTTTTTTCATCGTTGCTTCAACCTATTTTCGGCTTTTTTGCAGACAGCTTAAACAAAAGATTATTTATATTTTGGGGACTTTTATTATCTTCAATATTTATTCCGTTTTCGGTAATTTCAGATAGAATCGGTATGTTGATTTTGTGCATTGCATTGGGAAGTGTTGGCTCAAGCTTTTTTCATCCTCAAGCACTTGGATTAACTTCATATTTTTCAAAAGATTATAATGCTTCTAAGGTAATGGCTATTTTCATTGCAATGGGAACTGCAGGATATTCTTTAGGTCCCTTGGTGTCAGGTGGTATAACACAATTTCTTGGGATGCATAAAATACCATTAATCTCTTTATTGGGTGTCTTTTGGGCATTTATTATGTTTAAATTTGTTCCAAAAATATCTAATGGAAATTATTTGTTGCAAAAGATTAAATTTAAAGAAGCATTTAAATCTATTCTTTCTAATAAAAAATTAAATATATTGAATATCATTGCAATGCTCAAAACAATGGTAAATTCATCTTGTTTTATATTATTACCGTTTTTGTGGAAAAATATTGGCTATAAACCTTTGTATATAGGTTTTGCTTTATTTATTTTTATATTTGCAGGCGGAGTGGGCTCTTTTGCAAGTAGCTTTGTTGAAAAGAAGGTAGGTACTCAAAATGTATTTTATATCTCTATGATTTCAACTCTGCCTTTGATGGTTTTATTTATAATGTTTTACAGAGTGTTCCCTTTGTTATCACTAATTATATTTGTAATAATGGGATTTGTTACAATGTTGGCGACACCAATAACCATGCTTATGGCACAGAACGTCTTACCTCAATATAAAAGTATAATATCCGGTTTTATAAATGGTTTTTCATGGGGAATTGTTGCGATTATAATGTCCGCCCTCGGCTTTGTTGCACAAAACTGCGGTATAACAAAAGTCCTGCTTGTAGTCTCAATCATACCTGCCATATGTTCAATTATGGTCAAAGAACTGTTTAAAGATTAGGCTTTGTAATCAATTTTGTTTCTTTCAAGTTCTTGAGCTTGCATTTTGGCAAACATTTTTTCTTGTAAATAAGCTATTTTATATAAAAGACTATTTGATGCTAAATCCAAAGAATATTTTTGATCTAATTTATGCAACATGTTCAAATCATGTTCACCGCCAAATGTATGCGCTTGACTAACTGCACTGAGCATATTATTCGCAGCTTGCATTGACTGAAATGCCGCATTATTCATTGTATTAATGGCCTCAAAACGGGCAATAGACGATACTAACATTAACCTTCTCCTAGTATATTTATTCTAAACTACTTTAAATAAAAAATCAACCATTAAGTTTTGTAACAAAAATAATAAATGCTGAAATTAGATACTTTTTATATACTTTATATATATACATTAAATAAGACGAGAGATATTAAGAGAGAGACATTTTATTCCTATTCCTTCCTAAAAACAAGTTTGCCCCCAAGTGGGGCTTTTTTTTTAGTCAAAAATATTTTTGTCAATTTCGTTAAAATTATGAATTATTTGAGAAATATACGGTATTTTTTTGTATAGCTCAACAGATTCCATTGATGCAATTGCAATAATTTTACCGGCACCGGCTCTGTGGGCTGATTCAAGGCCTGATATAGCATCTTCAATAACTACGCATTCTGAAGGGGTAAGATTTATATTCTTTGCAGCTTTGATATAAATGTCAGGAGCCGGTTTGCCTGGGATTTTGCCGTCATCATAGACAATTTGACTTAGATTAAACCATTTTTCAAGGTTAAAAGTTTCGATAAAAAAATCAACATTTTTTTTATCAGACATGGTAGCTATAGTGTGCGGTATATTTTGTTGTGTTAAGAAGTCTAAAAAGTTTGTTGCACCGGGTGCAAGAACAGTATTCTTTTTATCTTTTCTGCACATTTCTCGATAGACGGCTTCTTTTTCCTGTCCGAGTTCTTCGACAAGTTTTTTGTCAGGTTTTTTACCTATTAAGTATGAAATAATATCTTCATTTGTCCTGCCAAACATATGTTCGCGCATTTCATCATCTGTAAACGGATAAGCTCTTACTCGTTTTGAGAATTCTCTCCATGCTTCAAGATGTTTTTCGGAATCAAAAAATAGTGTCCCGTTAAAATCAAAAATTATTCCCTTGATCTTTGAGTTTATTATAGTGTTCAAGATATACCTTTGCCTCTTTTTCTTTGTTTAATTTTTTTAAAACGTAAGCTAAGTTGTAATGAAAATCCGGTATTGTATTTCTTAAATCTACAGCATTATATAGTTCGTATTTTGCTTTTGAAAATTTTCCAAGCTCTATATATGCGCATGCCAGATTATAGTGAGCATATGAATATTCGGGTTTTATTTTTATCGCTTTTTTATATTCTTCAATAGCCATATTAACTTTGCCCTCTTGCAGGTATGTATTTGCAAGGTTGTAGTATGCTTTATAATATTTTTCATCAGTTTGTATAGCTTTTTTGTACATAAATTGGGCTTCAGAAAGTTTTCCCTGATCTTGTAAAATGTTGCCTATAAGCAGCCAATTTTGAGCTGAGCGCTGATCGTCAGGAATACTTAAAAATAAGTTTTGCGCTTGTTGAATTTCATTTTGAGCGTACAAAACATTTGCCTCATTAGAAATATTAAGCCATTCTTCAGGCTGTTCAAACTTTTGTTTTTCCTTTGCGCCAAAAGATGGGCATGCAAAAGCTACTAAAATTATTAACATTAAAAATTTTTTCTTCATATTTAAATTATAGAATAAATAATTTAATTTATCCAATTTGACTTGTAAAAAAAATAACTGATAATGTTATTGATGTCTCTTACCCGCATCTGAACTCCTTGGTGCGGGCTTTATTTTTGCAAAAAAAAGAGGCATTAAGCCTCAATTTTTACACTACACAATCACATTTACACTACACACAATTATTTAGATCCGGCTATTGCCGCTAACACTCCACCTATAGCACCGATTGCCATACCCCAGGCTGTTCTGCTCTTAGATGCTATTCCAAGTGCCTTGCCTGCTATTTTTGATAATCCAAAGATACCACCGCCGACAACCATACCGCCTGC
>CACYCU010000140.1 GCA_902772945.1 uncultured bacterium
TAGATTCTATAAACTATTTAAGTCTTACGCTAACTGAAGTTCCTTTTTTAGAAATTTCAACTTTATCCTCTCTTGCTAACCAGCCCAAACCTAAGTCTGCGAAGTTGCCTTTCAAATCTAATTCTTTTTTCATTTTAGAGAAAGAAGATTCTCCATTGTTATTCAAATAATCATAAATCATGCCTGCTGAAAATCCGATTTGTTCTTGTAATTCTTGCATCTTTACCTCCATTTTCTTACCTGAGCTTTCATTACAATAATAATATTAGACTAACGGCTAAAAAAATGCAATAGTCTATGCGTATGAAGACAAAAATTTTTTATTATTTATGATAATATATTTTTATAGGGGGAAGTATATTTGTTAATTTCGGGTGATTTATCCACAAACAAGACTGATTTATTGATTGAAAAATATGCGGATTTACTAAATTCCGGAATATCTTCATCGGAAATTCTTGTTATACTTCAAAATTCTAATCGCAAAAAATACTTTACAGATAAAACTTATGAGAAATTGAATATCGATTTTGTTGAAAAATTACAAGTTCATTCTTTCTTCTCTCTGGTTTACAATACAATAAGCGACAATTGGGCTGTTTTAGAAAATATAAACCCATATGAAAACCCTGTAATATTACCAAATCTTGCAGGATTGGAAGTATCTCAATTTATACTTAAAGATATTTTGAAAGAAATTCCATTTAAAGGATATAACTCTAAAAAATCACTTCTTCATCAAATATTCAGAAGATACTCATTAATTGTCCAAAATAACCTCAATGATGAAGAAATTGAATGGCGTTCTAGAGTTCTTGGAGAAAGTTTTAGTGAAGATGTTAAAAGCGTGTTAAAGAAATTTCTATCTAAAACTCTGCAATATAGAGATTTTGACTATTTAAGACAAGGACTTGTTTTTAATTATATATATAAAAATACAGATTATTTCAAAAATATTAAATATTTAATATTGGATGACGGAGATGAAATTACCCCAATATGCTTCGATTTTATAGAATATTTAGCACCGCAGCTTAAGGATGTTTTTGTTGCATATGACGAAAAAGGAGCAAGCAGAGCAGGCTATCTGAGTGCTGACAAAACTGCCGTATGGAAATTTGAAGAACTGTTTAATCAAAAATCTATTTCACTAAATTCCGAAAACAAATTATCAAAAGATGCCAATACTATATACAACAACATTATTGAAAATAAGTCAGATATTCTTGAAAATTTTTATTACAATTCTCCATCAAAAAGGGCATCAATGATTGATGAAGCAATAAAACAAATAAAAATTTTATTGAGTAAAAATGTCATGCCGTCTGAAATATCCATAATCACCCCTATTGTTGATGACATGCTAAAATTTTCATTAAAAGAAAATCTTCATAATAGCATATTATTTTTATCAGGCAGTGAAAAACTTGTTCAAAATCAACTGGTAAAATCAGTTTTAAATATTCTTAAACTTAACAGCGGAATAAAAATATCCGAATTTGATTTAAGAATTGTTCTTTCAAAATTTTTAGGTATTCCTATAAAATATTGTAAAGAAATACTGGAAACTTTTGACAAATCTCAAGAATTGATTGATTGGGAATTTAAAAATCAAGAATATACCGAAAAATACAACAGATTTAAACATCTTTTGGAAAAACTTGAAGGAGAAAAATTATCAGAAAAAGTTTATGAAATTTATAATGAACTGGCTGATTTTTACCAAATAAATCCCTCAGAAATTACCAAATTTAACTTTTTTATAAAGCAATTGCAAGATTTTGAAAATGTTTTTGGTAAAGAATTTGAAAACAGACAAACAGAAATTATTACCCAAATAGAAAATTCTATAATATCGGAAAATCCATATTCTATACTTGAGATCAACGATAAAGATTTGATAGTTTCGACACCTCAAAAAATTATCGATAATCAAATTAAAACAAAATATCAATTTTGGTTGGATGTATCAAGTGATGAATGGATAAAAAGCGATACAGGTCCTTTATACAACGCTTGGGTTTTTCAAAGAGGATGGGCAAAAGACGA
>CACYCU010000141.1 GCA_902772945.1 uncultured bacterium
AAGATAAACTTTTGAGCATAATTACCCATTTCAGCCTTCTTCATTGCAATTGCCGCTTTTAATTTTGCCGTCTCAGGAGAAAGAAAAATGACTTCATTAACCAGCATGTCAGTAAATTTACCAAGTTTTTGAGGATTTCTGACATGATCTATAATATGCAAATCTGTTGTAAAAAACGCAGGATCACTCGCTGTTAAGGGCTTGAAGCTAAAATCTTCTTTTTGATCTTTGTTAAGCAGTTTATTTATATGCACTTTTGAGTTTTTATATTCTGCTTTTAAGCTAAGAAGTTTCTTCTCTGCTTCGCTAACTTCGCCCGCCCAGCGAAAAACTTCTTCATATCCCGATTTGCCGGTTTTTTCTCTAACACGTGCAATTGCAAGATTTTCACGACATTCTTGAACAAATTCCTCCTGGACTTTTATCATATTTTCAAGCATTAATGTCTGAATGTATAAATCAGCGGTATTATACTCCATATTTGCCTTTGTTAGAGCATGTTCTGCTTTATCAAATTTTAATTTTTTATGTTTAACAATAATATTAGTAACCAAATCAGGAGAATAAATAACCTGATCCATTGCAACAGTAAACACGCCGGCTCTTGTAGGAACATCAGTATATGACTTTGCATAAGAACTATTATAAGTCTGATATCCCAAATCCAGTCTTAATGTTGGCAAATAACGCATATAAGCACTTGCAACAGATCTTCTTGCTGCGCTGATTAAATATTGCTTTCTTGCAATATCAAGGTTGTTATCATCTAAAGTATCTAATAATAGTCCCAAATCATATTGAGGAACAGGCTTATGAGTTATTGTTACCGCATTATTTAACAATCTCAAAGGCGGTGTATAGCCTAATGCCTCACCCGTATCTGAATTGTAAAAAATTACTTTATCATCATAAAATGGCAATTTTTCATTTTTTACAGCACTTCCATGAAGTACACCATGGATATTAAAAGATGTTGCTTCAGCCAATTTTTTATCAACATCAAATGTCGATGTTCCTAAAAGAGCACCCAAATCCACATCTTCTTTACCTACAGATGAAAATGTCGGTAATTTTTTCTTATTAATTTGGTTATACAACTCTGTTCTTTGCGCTGTAGACAAATTGTACAAAGGAGTCACAAATACGGAATCAACATCTGACGGTATTTTGGAAAGAGACGCATTTATATTTGTACTAACAGGAATTACAACAAAGTTTAAATCGCAATTTTTCTCTTTTAATTTTTTAGATATTGAATTATTCCAATTTGAATTAGTTTTATAATAACTTTCATTCATCAAAATTGCTGATTTTTTAATATTTGGTACAAGCTTTTGAAATGTTATAAAATCATTTGCTGTCTGCTGAACAGGATTAAAAAACTTATCTCCAAAATCTCTCAAACCATATTGATCAATCGTAACTACATATTTATTCTTGTTCTTCTTTTCTGAGTAATAATTACTTGACATATAGCCTAACGAAATTACCATCCTTGCACGAGATGCAAGTGCTCTTTCAGATGCTGATATTGCACTTTTTTCCGACCAATCACCCGTAAATATAAGATCTTTTGGAAAAACAGCCTTATAATCCGGCAACAACGATCTGGTTATTGTTTTTTGAAACTTTTCCAACACTTGAGCATTTTTATCTGACGGACCGTCAAAAACAAATGCAAGTTCTATTGGTTTTGCATTAACAGCCATTTGTTGTAATTTTGCAGCCGAAACTTCGGTTACCGCAAAGACCGGCACATTATACATTAAGCCTATTAAGAAGACCAAAAACACACAAAAAAAACTCTTCATCATCACACTCCCTAATTAACACTATTTAAAATATATTAATAAATGAAAAAATTTGCAATACCATGGTAATAAAATTTAATAATAGCCAAAAGGCGCTTTGTAGCGCCTTTTTAATCTTTATTTCTCATTGTCGGGAAAGCTATTACATCTCTTATCGAAGGTGAGTCCGTCAAAAGCATTACCAATCTGTCAATTCCCATACCCATACCACCTGTTGGCGGCATGCCATATTCAAGAGCATTGATAAAATCTTCATCGATTTCCATTGCTTCTTCATCTCCTGCTGCTTTTGCCGCAGCTTGAGCTTCAAACCTCATTCGCTGATCAATAGGATCTGTCAATTCAGAGAATGCATTTGCGATTTCCCAGCCGTTTACTCTCGTTTCAAAACGTTCTGTCAATCTGTCATTATCTCTGTGAACTTTTGCCAACGGAGAGATTTCCCTCGGATAATCAATTATGTGACATGGTTGGATTAGTGAAGGTTCAATTTTTTCTTCAAAAACAGCTTCAACCACTTGTCCCCAGTTCATTCCGTCATCAACTTGAACATGAAGACTTCTTGCAGCTTCTATTGCTTGCTGTGCACTATAAATTTCCATAAAATCAACGCCTGTAGCTTCTTTTATAGAACCCAGCATTGTTTTTCTGTCCCATGGCGGAGTCAAATCAATTTCGTTTTCACCATATTTGATTTTTGTTGTTCCAAGAACTTCTTGAGCTACATATGCAACCATATTTTCTGTCAATGTCATCATATCATTGTAATCTGCATATGCTTGATATAGTTCAATCATAGTAAATTCCGGATTATGGCGAGTATCAATACCCTCATTTCTAAAACATTTTCCTATTTCATATACACGTTCCGAAATTCCGCCTACAATTAATCTTTTCAAATACAATTCCAAGGCAATTCTCAAAGTCAAATCCATCTCCAACGCATTGTGATGTGTATTAAATGGTCTTGCATTTGCACCTGAAGCCATTGTCTGCAATATCGGAGTTTCGACTTCCAAATAGCCCTGTTTTGCCAAGAACTCTCTTATTTTCTGGATTATAAGACTTCTCTTTCTAAAAGTATCTCTGCTTGTTTCATTTACAATCAAATCTACATATCTTTGACGATATTTTAATTCAACATCACTAAGCCCATGATAGTGGCTTAAGCCTTCTGCTTTTTCCTTGCTTATTTGCTTATTTGGCAAAGGTAATAAAGCTTTTGACAAAAGTTCCAAAGAAAAAGCTTTTATTGAAAGTTCACCTCTCGGAGTCCTTCTGATTGTGCCTGTAAAACCAACAATATCGCCAAGATCAATTAATTTTAAAATTTTCATTTGATCTTCAGATAAATTTTCTTTATGTGAAAATATTTGAATTTTTCCTGAATCATCCATCAAATCAATAAACATGCCTGTATTTCTGATTGCCATTACACGGCCTGCCACTGAGTATTTATCTTCGGTTTCAACACCGGCTTCAAGATCCTTGTACTTATCTTGAAGATAAGCAGCTTTTGCATCCTTGTTAAACTTATAAGGATATGGATTAACGCCCTTATCCGCCAAATCAGTCAATTTTTGAATTCTTGTTTGTCTGATTTGTTCTTTTGTTGAACCGGCTTCTTGTACTTGTTGTGTCATATTCATTTCCTCTCTTATGAGATAATAATAACATGAACAATTTAAAAATAAAATTTCATATAAAAAAGCAGCTCCCAAAAGAGCTGCTTTTATTTTTGCATTTATGACTAAAACATCAAGCCTGCTTCTCTTGCTGCATCTGCCAAAGCTGCAATACGGCCATGATATAGGAAGCCGCCTCTGTCAAATACTACACATTCAACGCCGGCTTTTTTTGCTTTTTGAGCAATTGCTTCACCAACAGCTTTAGCAGCTTCAATATTACCACCGTGTGATAATTTTGCTTTCAAGTCTTTATCGTTTGAAGAAGCTGCTGCCAATGTTACATGATTTACGTCATCAATTAACTGAGCATAAATATGTTTTGTGCTTCTATAAACAGCTAATCTTGGGAACTCTGCAGTTCCTGATAATTTTACTCTTATTGTTCTGTGTCTTTTTTGAACTTTTGGTTTTCTTGTTTCCTGTTTAATCATTTTTCTTTTCCTTTCATTTTGCCCAAACCTGCTTGAAAAACCACTTCAAGAGTTTATATGGGCTATTATACATTTATATTTAATTTGTATTCTTGAGCATTCCTGTTAACGTATTCTTTGGCTAATTTTTCTCCGCCTATTCGCTTAAATAATTCAACCATCATCCAAGGATTATCTACAGCTGTTACGAGTCTAATTCCAGAATCATTAGGCTGAACCTTTATGCCTATATTTATTGAATCTAAATCGTCAACATTAAAGAATTCTTTAATTGCATCTTCGGTTGCTTTCGCTTTATCATCAATAATATATTTCGGAGTATTTTCGGGCACTCGTAAATCGTAAATACCGTTAAAAGAAATATTCTGAACACCTTTAAGCATTATTTTTTGCCTGCTTTTCCGGCTTTACGTCTGATGTATTCACCTTCATATCTTACGCCTTTTCCTTTGTATACTTCAGGCAGACGTTTCGATCTTATGAAAGCTGCAACATCACCAACTGTTTGTTTGTTTGAACCTTTTACAGTAATTTTTGTGTTTGCTTCAACACTAATTGTTATTCCTGCAGGTGGTTCAACGATTACAGGGTGAGAATATCCTAAAGCTAAGTTAAGATTTTTTCCTTCCATACTTGCACGATAGCCTACACCTTGAATTTCAAGTTTCTTTTCGAAACCGTCTTTTACACCGTGTACAGCATTTGCAACAAGTGTTCTTGATAAACCGTACAATGCATCAGCTTCTCTTGAATCTGAAACTTTTGTCAAAACAACTTGGTTATCTTGAACTTTGACTTCAATTTCCGGACGAATTGTTACAGATTCAGTACCTTGAGGTCCTTTTGCTGTAACTGTTTGACCTTCAATTTTCACTTCCACGCCTTGTGGAATATCTATAGGTTTTTTACCGATTCTAGACATTTTCATTTTCTCCTTTTGGTATATTTATGCATTTTCGGGCTTTTCTACCAATTGAACCCGAATGTGAAACTTTTCACTAATAAACGTAGCAAAGAACTTCGCCGCCAAGATTTTCTTTGCGAGCTTTTCTGTCTGTCAAAAGGCCTTTGCTTGTTGAAACGATAGCAATACCCATACCGCCTAAAACTTTAGGAAGATTTTTAGCTTTGCTGTAGTTTCTTAAACCTGGTTTTGATACTCTTTCCAATTTTGTGATAATTGGTTTGTTTTTTGCATCGTATTTAAGAGTAATTGTCAAAACCTTAAATTTGCCAACTGTTTTTTCTTCATAATCAGTTATAAAACCTTCTTCTTTCAAAACTTTTGCAAGTTGAACTTTCAATTTTGAAGATGGCATTTCAACTGTTGAATGAGAAACTTGATTAGCATTTCTGATTCTTGTTAGCATATCTGCTATAGGATCTGTCATTGACATATTTTTTACCTCCGGACTTACTCCACAGTTATAGAGCAGTATCCACTAAACTATTACACCGCTTGCTGAATTAATTTTGCCCGATGTGCGGACGTCTTTCAGTAGTTCGGAACTGTAAGATTTAATTTATACTAAACAAATTTTAAAATCAAGCTGATTGTTAAGTTTTTATTTACAATTTTAAAAAAATTAAATCATCATATATTCTTATAACAATCTGAATTTTAAATTTATTATTTTTCTGCTATTTCGCCGTTTTCTATTTTATATATTTTTACATCTTTCAAAAATTCATCTTCAAACAAAAGTGTATCAACGGATGTTATTATAGTTTGAACATTATTATTTATTGATTTTAAAAGATAGTTTTGACGAATATCATCAAGCTCCGCCAAAACATCATCAAGCAAAAGAATCGGTTCATCACCGGTCTTTTGAGTAACGATATCAAGCTCTGAAAGTTTTAATGCCAAAACAATTGTTCTTTGCTGCCCTTGAGAAGCATATTTCGTTGCTTCATTATCATTTATATAAAATATTACATCATCACGATGAGGTCCGACACAGGATTGTCCTCTGCGCATTTCTTCCGTTTTTCTCTCCTCTAAAGATTTCTGAAAAGCTGCTACAATTTCATCTAATTCACTCTCCACAGACAAAAAAGAACAATCATATGACATATTTAAATTTTCTGTTTCACTTATTATCTTATGTTTATCTGATGCTATGCGTTCAATTTCCCTCAAAAACTTTTTGCGCAAGTATATAATATTACTCCCTGTAATAACAAGTTGCTCATTAAACACATCCAACAAAGAATTGTTTAAATTACCTGTTTTTAAATAATCCTTCAACAAATTATTTTTTTGGATGCGAATTTTATCATATTTTGAAAGTCTTTCATCATAAGCAGGATACACTTGTGAAATTGCTCTATCAAGCCAATCCCTTCTATCAGACGGATTTCCCCTCAACAGTAATAAATCCTGTGTCGAAAATAAAACCGTTTTTAAAACCGATTTGAAATTTTTCGGTGTAGTTTTAACTTTATTTAAAGCCAGCTCTCGTTTTTTTTCTTTTGTATATAAAAAATCAAGTTCAACATCAGTTTCTGATTTAGTAAGATTGCAATTAATTTCGGTTTTTTCCGCTTCAAAATTTATCAACTCCACATTATTTGAAGTTCTTGGAGTTTTTAGAGCTGATAAAAAATATATACTCTCAAGGATATTTGTTTTTCCCTGTGCATTTTTTCCGATAATAAGTATTTTATCAGAATTCAAATCTAGGAATAAGTTTTTACAATTTCTATAATCGGTTAATTTTATATCCCTTAATCTCATAAAAAAATTATACCCCAAATATATGATTTATTAATAATATATGGACTAATAATAAAATTTTTTATATAATGAGCTTAAAATAGAGGAAATATTATGTTACCGATTATTTCAGAAGAAAATGCCGCAGAAGCTTTTAGTGAAATTTTTCAAGACATGCCGTCTTGGAGAAAAAAAATGATACATTATATAAAAGAAGAAAACCCGGAAATTAACACTGCAATTATTGAAGCAGCCAATCAAACAAGCTTAGATCCAAAAGCTGTTGCACTCGGGGCTTATATGACTTATACATTAATTGAAATGGCAATGAAGGATAGTGATTCTTTAATGAATTTTCAGGAAGGATAAAATATGCTTATAGAAGAACTTTTAGAAAGACTCGTAAACGACGGAGGCTCCGACTTACATATTTCAAGTAACTTGCCGCCGGTTGTTCGTATTGATGGTAAATTGAGAAAATATGACTATCCGCCTCTTAGTCCGGATGAAGTAGAAAACCTTCTGTTTCCAATGCTTTCTAACGAACAAAGAAGAACGTTGGAGCAGAATTGGGAGCTCGATTTTTCATATGGTATTGAAGGACTGAGCCGTTTCAGGGTTAATTTTTATAAAGATAAAGGAAATTATGCAGCTGCATTCAGAACGATTACCTCTGTAGTACCGTCATTTGACCAATTAGGTTTGCCTGACATAGTCAGAAAAACAGCAGACAAACCAAGAGGTTTGATTCTTGTAACCGGTCCTACAGGTTCAGGTAAATCTACAACTCAGGCAGCTATGATAGATTACATAAACACAAACAGGGCTGAGCACATTTTAACAATTGAAGACCCTATAGAATTTGTACATACTTCGAAAAAGAGTATAATTCACCAGCGTGAATTGGGTATGGATACAAGATCTTTTGCAAATGCTTTAAAATCCGCACTTCGTGAAGACCCTGATATCATTCTGGTAGGTGAGATGCGTGACTATGAAACTATTGCTCTTGCCCTGACAGCTGCAGAAACAGGTCACTTGGTATTCGGGACATTACATACATCGTCAGCCGCACAAACAATTGACCGTATCATAGACGTATTCCCGGAAGGTCAACAACAGCAAATACGTGTACAGCTTGCAAATTCACTTGTTGCAGTATTTTCACAAACTTTATTACAAAAGCTGCAGCCTGACGGAACCAAAAAAGGTCGTGTCATGGCACAAGAAATTATGCTTGTAACACCTGCTATTTCTAACCTTATCAGAGAAGCAAAAGCCGCTCAAATTTATTCAACAATACAAATGAATCAAGGTATGGGAATGCAAACTCTTGAAATGGCTCTTGCAAATCTTTATAAACAAAATCTTATCAGCATTGAAGATGCTTTACAAAGATCTTCAAGACCTGATGAATTAAAAAGATTATTATAATTTACAAATCATAATCATTCCCGCATATGTTAATTCAATATGCGGGAATTTTTCTTTGTATAAATCACAAAATTCTTTAACTTCTTTAATTGTCCAGCTTTTTGAAGTCAATGAATTTACTCCGGTATTTTTCATATGAGCAAGCAATTCTAATGGGGTGTTAAATTTTATAATTTTTTCAAATTGTTCTGAATATAATATTTCAAAATTTTTGCTAAATATATTTTCCATTTCATCAAAAGTTTTATACTTTAGAGAAAGTCCTGTAATTTCCCTTATTTCTTTAAAATTATCCGGAGAGAAGCTCGTGAATGCAAGTATTCCTTCTTTCTTTAACATATTTAAATATATTTCACTTGCTTTTTCAAGATTTTCAAACCATTGAAACATCGCATTCGATATAATCAAATCCATTTTCTGCAAAGGTTTTATTTTTCTTGCATCTCCACAATAAAATTTGCATTCCGGAATTATATCCCGTACATATTTTTCAGATTTGGCGACTATATCGTTTGCAAAAAAGTTCTTAAATATAACATTTTTGACCAGCTCTTTTGTCAAAAGACCGGTACCGCAGCCAAGTTCCAAAACATTTTCGAATTCAGATTTTATATTCAAGAGTTCAGAGACAAGCTTTTGTGCCAAATATTTTTGCACTACGGCATTTTGTTCATAAGTGACATAACTTTTTTCAAATTGTTTTTTTATTAATTTGGGGTTCATAACAAATCTTTCCAACTTTTAAAATTATAATACGGAAAATGTCCGCTCTCAAGTTCTTTAAATTCGGTATCAAAACTTTTCCAAAAGTTGATTTGATTTTTTGCGGGTATAATCTTGTCATCCAAGCTTACAAAAGCTTTGTCGTAAAATTTTTCATAACTTTTAGGAGTATTTTTTATTTTTTCATAAAGTTCATTCAGTTCACTTACTCTGTTTTCAACAGTTCTTTGAACCTGATTATTTGAATATTCATTATATTCTTCAGGTTTAGCAAAAATATTTTGATAAAACTTTCCCTCAAGTCCTGTTTTCGCATGTCTTAATGTCAAAATAAATGGTTTTAAAGGAATACCGTAGTCATCATCAACCGGATATGGAGTCCCGTTTATTGCAATTTTTTCATCAAAAACAGGTAATAAATTTTTCAACTGATAAGCAACATATACCCCCATTGACCAGCTTATCAGTACTTTATGTTTATATTTTGAAGGTATATTTTCCGTTCCGGCAAAATTATTATAATCATACACTAAAAGAACATCAAAATCATCACATTTTAAAAATTCAAACGGCTTATAATCAAAACTCCATCCTGCAAAAAATACTATTAATTTATCGTTATTTTGTTTATTTAACCAATGAAATTGCATTATTCAGCTCCTTTTCAGTAATTTCTGTTGTCAGCGACAATCTTAATCTTGATGTTCCTTCAGGAACGGTTGGAGGACGAATAGGCAAAGTAAAATATCCGTTTTGAAAAAGAATTTCACACGAATCTACAGCTTCTTTGTTTCCGCCAATAATTACAGGAACAATATGGCTGTCACTTCCGGCTTGTTTACCAATCGAAAGCATTTTTTGTCTTTTTTCAAATGTTGTCGGCAGCTTGTTTTCAATAATCCATTTTGTAAAAGCTATATTTATAGGCGGTAATGAAGTAGAAAAAATAAAAGATCTGGCTTTGTTTGTTAAATAATCAATTAAAATTTCATTTCCGACAGCAAATGCTCCGACTGAACCAATTGCTTTACCGAAAGTTCCGACAATTAAATCAACTTTATCAGTTATATCAAGAGTCTCAGTCACTCCAAGAGCTTTTTTTCCAAAGACACCAAAAGCGTGTGCTTCATCTAAAACTAAAATACAATTATATTTTTCTTTCAATTCTACAAGTTTTTCTATATCTGCGACATCACCATCCATAGAAAAAACGCTCTCGGAAACTATAACAGCATTTTTAAAATTCTTTCGCTCTCTTATCAAAAGTTTTTCCAATGCATCCATGTTGTTATGAGGATATCTGAAGAACTTTCCCTCTGACAAACGCATACCGTCAATTATACTTGCATGATTAAGTTTGTCAGAAAAAATAACATCTCCTCTTTCGGCCAAAGAACTGTTTATTCCGACATTTGCATGATAACCGCTATTAAAGAGCAGTGCTCCGTTCTTTTTAAACATATCGCACAAAAGAAATTCCAATTCATTGTAAACGGGTAAAGTCCCTGTCAAAAGTCTTGCTGAGGCACTACCGAAAGAATATACATCACAGTGTCTTAAAAATTCTTCCGTAATCTCTTTATTATCCGCAAAACCTAAATAATTGTTTGATGAAAGATTTATCAATTTTTTGCCATTATAATAAATATATTTTTCATCTTTTGCTGCAAAATCTTTTATATCTCTAAAATGAGTTTGCTCTTTTAAATTTTCTAAAATATTTTGATAAGTCTCTAGCATAATTCAATTATATTATAAAAATTATCTCAAATAATTATTTTTTAACTTCATAGAGTCTAAATTCACTGGCTTCCAGCTTATCAAAATGAAGAGATGACGTCTCACTGTCAACAGCTTGTGATATAAATCTATCACCACTTATATAATATTCTTTAGTTATAGTAAAATCTGCTGGCAAATTTATTGTCTTGTCATAAACAGCCTCACCATAAGCAACATCGGAAAAACTGTTATTATTTTCATCGAACATTGTTACACGTTCTTTTTCATACTTGTAGTTTGATACTACCAAATATGCAGTTCTTTCCGGCTCTTTTGAAATTAACCAAGCCGCAAAACCGTCATCTTCTTGAACTATTATTTGAGCTTCACCATCTGATATTATAGGATTGTTCTTAATAAAAACATCTATTGCATTGAATTTATTAAAAAAGTCATAATTCTTTTCTCTGGGCATAGATTTTTCTTCACCGATAACACTTTCAATGCCTCTTTTTGTATAGCTTTCATCACCGTCAACATACAACATTGAACGATTTGCAAACTTTCCGCCGGGCAAAAATTTATACATAAACCATTTATACAAAGCTCCCCTTTCGCCCAATTGACCGGGGTATTGATCAATTGAACGGAAGTCTCCGTCTTGATTATTATATGTTTTTAAAATAGAAAGTTTTTCTCCATCTTTATAATTAACATTATAATTTGCCAAATGCTGATTATCTTCTGTTATTTTTTCCGGATTTTTTTCATTTTGAGATACAATATCATTTCCCCAAAGAAGGTCAAAACTCATATCTTTATGGTATTCTTTCAAATAATCATCCCATAACATATATTCAGCAAGAGTTGCAAAATAATGGATTTTGCTTTTCATTGTTTTATTTAATTTACTCAAGACAGCTCTCGGAGCTCTATAACTAATAGGTTTACCTTGAGCTTCGGAAACCTTATCAACTATATGATCAATATGGTCAACTCTAAATCCGTCAAAATTATAATCCTTTTGAAGCTCTACCATATAATTTATAAAATAATCAACAACAGGTTTGTTCAAACTTCCGTTTTCTAAAAAACAAAAATAATAAGGAGTTTGGCAATCCAAATTTGCAAACACTGTAACATCTTCCCCTTTATAATCATAATGCTTAAATGTTGGGAATCCGCCACAATCACTCATTTTGTCATATACAGGAACTCCTGCGGAACACCAAGCGCCGCCTGGAGCAGGCCAGAGTCCTTCTTTCATTAAAGCCTGAATTGCATCCAATTGTTTTGTAATATCGTTTTCACATAATTTTTGATTGTTTTTAAATCCATGAATTTTTGCAATAATTGCTCTGGCTCTTTTGTGAAGTTTTATCTGGTTTTCTTTTTTTAGCATTGTATTTGAGAGCTCTTTTTTTGCTTCATTCATCAAACTGTCAAAAGTTTCATATATATTTTTGAATTGAGAACTTAAATCACCCATAGGACCTGTTTGAGCATCTTTGTATATATTTTTAACAAGTTCGACATCCTCATCTTCAAAAGATTTTGGCATATTCTTAGAAATTCTTTCAATATTTTTTTCAAGCTCAAGATTCAACGCATTTATATCATACCATCTTGCAATTTCAGGATTAGCAAGCACTGCTTTTGAAAATCTGCCGGTCTGAGGAAGAATGTCATAAATTACAGGATGACCTGCCAGCTGAGATAATGTTATAAATAATTTTACCTGTCCTTTTGCATCAAGTCCGGTTATATTTTTTATATTTTCATCCAACAAGTTCTCACTTACTTCGGAACTTTTAGGCAAATAAGCACATCCGAATTCTCTCGGATGAAACGGTATTAAATATATAGTAGTATTATAAATACCGTTATCCATATTTCCTGTAGGTAATATTAATAATTGACGAAGCCAATCAATAAGTTTTCCTGTATCCTTTGTTTTATTACCATCACCAAGACCTGCCAAGTTTATAAGTTTTATATCATGTCCTTCTTTTTGAATCCAACTTGAATTCTTTACGTTATTTCTTGATAAAACACTAATCTTATTATCTGCAAAAGTAAATTTTTCACCATCAAAGATACCGTTATTTTTCCATTTAATTTCAAGACCAAACAAAATTTCTTCCGGCGTCAATTCTTCTAAAGCCCTAACATAAGGATATGGCAAATACCCAAATTCTGATATAAGTTTTGAGAGTTCTTTCTTTCTTTCTTCACTAATATTATCAAAACTATATACTTGTTTTAATTTTTTATAAACTGAATTTAGTTTTTCGCATTCAGTATCATTTTTACGGCTAAATAATCCCATCGTCTTTCTCCATGATGATATTATAACATAACCAAAAATAAATTATAAGTTTATTTTTTATTGTAAATACAAAAATAAATTAGTCAGTCGGGTAATGGATTAATAGTTTTTCTAGATATTAAATTATCATGAAGAGGAGAGAAAATATGACAGAGACTAAAGTTAAGCCCATTACTGTAATTATTATTGAAGATTTTAAATTAACAAGAGTCGGCTTGCGCTGTGCATTAAATGCAAACGTGGACATAGACGTTGTTGCTGAAGCAGAAGACGCAACAGAGGGTATAAAATTAATTGAAAGACATAAACCTGATGTTATTCTTATGGATCTTGGGCTGCCGGGCATGAATGGGATAGAGGCAATAGTTAAATGTCGTGAAATGAATATAAATTCAAAAATAATTGCTCTTACATCCCATGACAGATGTGAAGAAGTTTTGGCCGCCCTGAGCTCAGGTGCTAATGCATATTGCCTTAAGGACATCGATCCTAACAAACTTGCCGATGTCGTAAGAGATGTCTCAACAGGAGTATGTTGGATTGACCCTGTCGTTGCACAAATGACACTAAATGCACTACCTAAAGTTGACAATATAGGCGTGCTTCCTGATAAATCTTCTGCAAACGGCAGAGTTCCGCTTACCGAAAGAGAATTTGAAGTTTTAAAACATCTTGTATCGGGCAAGAGTAATACTGAAATTGCTAAAGAACTTATTGTTAGTGTTCATACTGCAAAAGCTCATGTCTGTTCAATTTTGCAAAAGATGTGCGTTAATGACAGAGTACAAGCTGCAGTAAAAGCTGTTAAAGAAGGGATTGTATAAATTTATCATATTGTTGTATACTCAAGTTATGCAATTTTATGAACTTAATACGGCAAGAAATTGCTTAAGAGTAATAATTCAAGCATACGGGATAAAAGAAATATTTATCCCGTATTACATTTGCCCTACTGTTTGGCAAGCCTGCAGAGCAGAAAATTGCAGAATCAAATTTTATCACATTGACAACGACTTCTACCCCGCAACAGAATTTGACAAAAATGCTTTTATACTTTATCCAAATTATTTTGGAATATGTTCAACAAATGTAATAAAGCTTTCAAACCTCTACACAAATCTAATTGTTGATAATACTCATTCTTTTTTTATGCCGCCCTGCGGCATTGCATCATTTTACTCGTATAGAAAATTTTTTGATACTGCAGACGGAGCAAAGCTGTTTATTAATACAAAAATTCAATTGCCTGAAGATGATTATTCTTACGACAATGCTCCCAAAAATTATACGGATTTTTACAACAATGAAATAAGACTAAATACTGAACCACCCAAATTTATCAACAAAAAAACATCTGAAATAATGTCAAAAATAAATTTTAATGATGAAAAAAATAGAAGACTACAATTATTTTACCAATGGGATAAAAAGTTGGACAATTCATTAAAAATAAAATTGTCCGAGAACGATATACCTTTTGTTTATCCTTATCTCTCAGAAAAAGAATTTCAAGAAAATATATTAATCTTCAGATATTGGAGTCCTTTACCCAAAAAATTTTTGGAATATAAATTCTACAAGAATTTAAAACCCATACCACTGAAGAGCAGTCCCACAAACAATACTTATTAAAAGTAAAATACCGATAATTTTGAGAGTATCTTGCAAATTTTCTTTGTGCCTCAATAACACTAAAATACCTAACCCTGCATTTGACAATAGTCCTGCAATTGCAGCACCGAAACTTATAGATCCTTTAATCAAAAGCATGGTAATTGCAATAGACGTTGCACAATTTGGTATAAGTCCCACAATAGCCATAGCTGCCGGTTCTAAAAACTTGAATTTTCCAAGGAACAAATGTAAAATTTCGTGGTTTGAATACACTTCTATCAAGAAATTCAATGCAATTGTAATCAGTAAAATAAAAACAAAAATATTTACAGTATGCTTCAAAGGATGATAAATAAGTTCTCGTTTTCGCCTTTTTGAAACACTGTGATGACAACATCCCTCTTCTTCTTTACATTCTTCATGATTACATTCTTGAGGAAAATCAATATATTTCTTATCTTTTAAAATAAAATCTATTAAATATCCGGCACATATACCTATTAAAATTTTAACACCTATTATGGGTAATACATAATTTATCTTTGACGGCTCAGCCAAAAGTATGGGAATAGCTTCATCCGAAGTAGCAAGATAAATTC
>CACYCU010000142.1 GCA_902772945.1 uncultured bacterium
CAGTTAAACCTGAACTAAAAGGAAAACCAGTTTGTGTAATGTCAGGCAGAGGACAGTGTGTGATTTCTCGTTCAAGAGAGGCTAAAAAACTTGGAATAAAGATGGGAATGCCTTATTTTCAAATTGAAGGTGATTTAAAAAAGGCTATTTATATAAATGCAAATCATGATTTATATATTGATATCTCTAAAAGGGTTATGGCTGTGCTCAAAACATTTAGTCCTAATGTTGAAGTTTATTCTATTGATGAGGCTTTTGTAGATTTGACAGGTTTAGAAAGATTATACAAAAAGAATTATCTCGAAATTGCTTCAATGATAAGAGAAGAAGTCTTGAAACAGGTTGATATTCCGGTGTCAATAGGGGTATCTTCTTCTAAGACATTAGCTAAACTGGCTTCTGATAAGGCAAAGAATCTAGAAGGCGGAGTTATGCTTATAGGCTCGAGAAAAATTTCACCCTTGTTACAAAAAACAAGCATTGATGAAATTTGGGGTATTGGAAGAAATTTATCAATTTTATTGAGAAAAAATGGAATATTAACAGCATACGAGCTCATTAATCAGGAAGATTTATGGCTGAACAAACAAATAGGAATAAGAGGTTTGGAGATGAAACATGAACTTTTGGGCGAAATGGTTTCTCCTGTTTCTAATGAAATAAAACTTCCAAAATCAATACAAAACACATCTGCACTTGCAAAATTTACATCAGATATTAATTATATAAAAAATTCCCTAAACTATCATATACACCGTTCTTGCAAGCGTCTGAGAAAAATAAATGCAAAATGTAAAAGTGTAAGCATTTTTTTAAGAACTAAAGACTTTAAAATAATATCCGAAAAAAAACTTTTAAATGTTCCTACTGATTTTGAACTTGAGATATCAGATATAGTTTTTGATCTTTTGGAAAAACTTTATAATCCGAATATTTTATACAGGAGTACCGGTGTTATTCTTGAAAATTTTGAATTGAATAGCAATGCTCAAATATCTTTGTTTGCTGATGTTGAGGCGGATATAAAAAAAGAAAAACTTACAAAATGTTTCGACAGATTGGAAGAAAAATTTGGCAAAGATATTATACAAACCGGTTTTATAAAAAAAGATGTTTAACGTCTTAAAAGTAGGTTTATTCCTGCTGTAAAATAACTTTTTACTTCGGCTAAAGATCGAATTCTGGACAACATTTTTAAAATATACATAGGCCTTAAATAAAATCGTTTTAGGGCTGATTTGTGAAGTTCAAATACTCTCTCTCTTGATAAATGATGAGTATTTACTGCAGGGTAATAATATGCGTTTTCAAAAGTGGTTTCTTTATCAAATAATTCGTTTTCTTTAGCATAATCATAAAAACGAGAACCCGGAAGCGGAGTAGCTGTATAAAAACTTATAAAATCACTATCAAGTTCAATAGCAAATTTTATCGTATCTTCAATCGTTTCCTCACTTTCCCAAGGAAGCCCTATTACAAAATAATTATAAATCCTAATCTTAGCTTTTTTAAATATTGAGACTGTTCGTCTTACATCATCAAGCTTTATTTTCTTTCCGATTTTATCAAGCATATATTGAGAACCGCTTTCAACCCCAATGCTTACTAAACGGCAGCCTGACTTGTACATTATTTTTGCCATTTCAAAATCTGCGGTATCGGCTCTAGTATTTGCAGACCAAGTTATTTTTAACCCGCTTTCTATAATTTTGTTGCAAAGAGCAAAAACCCACTCCCTATCAATATTAAAAATATCAGACCAAAAGACGAAATTTGTAATACCGTATTTTTCAACGCATTCTTTTATTTCTTCAAAAATATTTTCAACGCTGCGCTTTCTAACTTTTGCTCCTGATACTGGAGTAGCAAGACAGAAAAAACAATGGAAAGGACATCCTCTTGAAACTTTTATTACAGCTTGAACTTTATTGTTATCGGGACGTCTGTATATTGAATTATCCACTAAATGTCTTGCAGGGAACGGAATTTCGTCAAGGTTCTCAATAAACGGTCTCTGCCCTGTAAAAATAATTTCGTTGTTGTTCCTAAAGTATATTCCCTTTATTTCGTTTAATGGTTTATTATTTAATATTTCTTTTAATGTTTCTTCCACTTCTCCGAAAATTACTATATCTAATTCGCTATGTTTATTCATAATTTCTTCGGACAAAGTTAAAAAAGCAGCCCCTTTGGCAAGTGTTATAATATCTGGTAATATTTCTTTTGCGATTTTTAATGATTCTAAATCGTGTTCTAATGTTGGTGTTGCAACATTTATAACTAAATAATCAGGTTTGAAATTTTTTAAATCGTCAGTATAATTCCCGCCTTGACTGTAGTCTGCAATTTTTGCTTCAAGACCGGCTTTTTCTGCTACTGCAGCCATATACATTAAATCTGTTGGCGGCAATGGAGGTATAACAATCAAGTCTTTTGTCGGCTGCTGGCATCTGTCTTCTCTGTTTAATACGGGTGATGGCGGATATATAAAAAGAATTTTTTTCATCTATGATTTTTCCTGTATAGTGTGTGCAATTACGGCTGCTAATGCTAAACATATTGCACCGATTAAGAATGTATATTCCCAATGATGATTTATAAAATCTGAACCCATGGTAAATGAACATTGGTTTATAAACCAAGCAACAAGTGTGCAAACAAATACCTGAGGTCCTGCAATAAATATATTGAAAATTCCCATTACAGAACCTTCAGAACCTTTTTTTATGTATTGAGAAAGCATTGCAAAAGGTAGTGCACAAATACTTGCCCAGCCAATACCCGCAATTCCCATCATAGATGCAACAACTACAGGATTTTTTGAGAAAAACATTCCTAAATATGCAAAAATCATAGTAATTATTGAAAATATGTGAATTCGTTTATTTGTAAATTTCGCGGATAAAATTCCGATTGGTATTGCAACCAAGAAACACACTAAATTAAATATTGCAAAACAAACAGATGAAAAGTTTGTACCTTTTAATATTGCAGAATTATACAATTCTTTTGTTGAATCCATAGCATTTGACAAATCAGGAACGCAATAAATTGTATGTATAGCATACTGCGTAAAAAATATCATCATACACATTGTGC
>CACYCU010000143.1 GCA_902772945.1 uncultured bacterium
AGAGCAAAAAAGAATTGAAAAAGAACAAAAAGCAGAACAGAAGAAAATTGAACAAGAAGAAAAGGCAAGAAAAAAGGCAGAACTTGATGAAGCTAAAAATCTAAAAAAAGCAAAAGAAGAAGAAGTAAAAACAGCAAAGAAGAATGGCGGTCTTTCAAAAGAAGAAGAAAAAAATATGCTAGAAAGTGGTGCTTCAAGAGAATATGCAGACAAAAATGATGAACAATTGAATAACGAAATTGAAGAATTGAAAAAAGCACAAGATCCAAAATACGCAGATGTTACTGATAAAAATCTTGATGCTGAAATTATTCAACTTACTCAAAATAAATCTCAAAAATATGCAGACATAAGTACGGAAGAACTAAATTCCAAAGTTGCAGAATTGGCAAAAATCAATGAAACTCCTGAAGTTACTCCTGAACAAAAGGCTGAACTTGCAGAACTTCAAGCAGAACAAGACACTCGAGATAATTTATCAAGTGCTCAAGGAGAAAAAGACAGACGTGCTAAATTAGGAAAACTTGAAGCAGAGAAAGAAAATCGTGCAAAATACAAAGAAAAGATGCAATTATTAAAAGATCATAAAATCAAAAAATCAGAAAAACTCGGAAAAGTTCTTGACATTGTAGGTCAAGCATCCGGTGTTGCATCAAATGTTGCCGGTCAGTTTATGAGTGCTGATAAAACTCCTGTAAAGAAAAAGAAAGGTTATTTGGCTGATCACGGTTTTACAACAAATAGCCGTTTTAAAAAGATTGTAAAATCTAATGCTTCACACTATAACAATGACGATAATGATCCTCGTAAAAAGAGATTTAAATTCAAAAAATTTGCTTAATCATTACGTTGAAAGAATGAAGCTATATCTTTGTGCTTTATAGTATGAGTAATTGGTCTTCCATGCGGGCATGTGTATGGCATTTTGGTTGTTCGCCATTTTTTAATAATTTCCTGCATTTGCCACAAAGATAGTTTTTGACCGGCTTTAACAGAAGCTTTGCAAGCTGTTGTCCTCATAATCTTTTCTTCCAAACCGTCAATATCGCCTTCAATATGTTCTAAAATGTCTGATAAGATTTCTTTTGGATTTACTTTTGCAAGTATTTGCGGAACTTTGCGAAAAATTAATTCGTTAGATTTTGTAAATTCTATCCCAAATCCAAATTTTTCAAATTTGTCTAAATTTTCTTTAATTAACTCTGCTTCCGAATCGGAAATTTCTATAACATCTGAGATGAAGAGCATTTGAGAATTAATTTCCTTATTTTCTCTTAATTTTTCATAATTATATCGTTCTTCTGCGATGTGTTGATCTACTATTTCAAGCCCGTCATCTTTTTCAATCAGAATATAAGTGTTTTTGTATTGACCTATAATATTTTCTTCAGGTTCTTCTTTTTCCTCAGGAACAACAAAAATTTGTTTTTGTTCAATATTTTGTGTTTGCTCTTGTTCAAATCTTTCAATTTCTCTGTCTGATATATATATTGTATCTTCATTTTTATCAACATAAACATCTTCGGATTTTTCAAGTTTTTGTTGTGTAAAATTTATGACATTATCGGATGGTAATTCGTAATTAATTTGTTGTTTTTCAACAAAATTTGTTAATCCTCCTTGGATAGATGTGTATATAAAGTTGAATATTTGATTAGGATTTTTATATCGAACTTCTTTTTTTGTAGGGTGAACATTTACATCAATGTCTGATGGCGGAATTTCTAAGTTGAGTACCACAAAAGGATATTTCCCGTTAGCAATCAAGGCTTTGTATGCGGTATCAATTGATTTTTGAAAAACAGGGTCTTTTACCGCACGTGAATTTATGTACATATGATAACTCTTTTTGCTTGAACGGGTATAATTTGGGGTACTTACATATCCGCTGATTTTTAATCCCGACAGAGTATCTGTTTTAAGAACTTCTTTCAAATTTTGTGTTACATCTGTTGAATAAACTTCTTTTATTGTTTGTAAAAGATTATTTTGACCTGAGGTTTTTAAAACTGTTTTTCCGTTTTTTTTCAATTCGATTGAACATTCGGGATGTGCAAGCGAAATTGATTGAACAAGTTCTTGAATATATGAAAATTCAGTATTTGAGCTTTTTAAAAATTTTAAACGTGCAGGAATATTATAAAAAAGATCTTTAACTTCCATAATTGTTCCGATAGCACAGCCTGTTTCAACTTTTTTGACTTCCGAATTTTCACAAATGACTTTAGTTCCGTTATCAAAATCTTTTGTTCGGGTTATGCAAGTTAATTTGGAGATAGAAATAATACTTGAAAGGGCTTCTCCTCTAAATCCCAGTGTATGAATATTATACAAATCCTCATCTGTTTCAATTTTGCTTGTGGCATGTTTTGAAAAAGCTAGCAAAATATCATCAGGATAAATCCCTGAGCCATTATCTGCAACACGAATATTTCTGCAATCATTTGTAATTTCAATACTCAATTTTGTTGCTCCGGCGTCTATTGAGTTTTCAGCCAATTCTTTAACAACAGATGCGGGACGTTCAATAACTTCTCCTGCTGCAATTTGATTTATTAAATGTTTTGAAAGTTGCTTTATTCTTGCCAAATCAACCTCCTATAAAATGTGAATAAAAGAAATGTGTTACTTTATCAAACTGTGTAAGCAAAACAACAACAACAATTGACACAACAAGTCCTACAGTTACTTTGTACAAATCCTTTAATATATGTTTGTACATTTTTTTGGGAGATTCAAAACGTAACCTTTGATAAAGTGCAATTTCACGGCCGGCTAACAACCCTATAAATACCCAAGTAGTTGACATTGGTACATTATTCAGATTGATAAAATATAGTAATAGAAATGCATAGATTATATCAATTATAGTTGCAGAACGGGGATCTTGAACGTTTGTTTTCATTTTTACAATTTTTTGAATGTCGCCCCCTCTTTGATATGTCAAAATTCCTAAGTATATAGTGAAACAAACTAATACAAACAAAAGTTCCCAAACGGAAGCTTTTCTTGGCAGATATACAAACAGTTTTGCTGAATCCTGCATCAACCATTGCGACCAAATAAAGGCTGTTGAACACCATTTGGCTACCATCCACCATTTAGAAATTTTTTCACCGCCGGAACGCTTTTGAGTGTAATAAAAATATCTTTCAACAGGGCGTCCGATTATATTGTATATTATGATTGCTGCGATAAAAGCTATGACATATCCTAAAACTGATTTTGTAAGCATCATACAAATAACAGATACATCGCTTACGGAAAATACACTTAAAACTAAAAACGTTGTGGCAACAGGTATGCCCCAACGAGTTAGTATAATTAATATTATAGGAGGTAAAAGGTACAGAAAAGTAAATTGTTCTGTGACCGGGATTCTTGTCAAAAGTCCGAAAGACATATCTCCGGAATTTATGTACCAGCCTATACCAATTGTTAAAATTAATACAGTAGCCGAAAATGCCCAAAGATAATAAAAAGGCGTGTTTTTGTTTGCGCTTAAAAATGTACCGAGTGTTTGAATGATGTCGTTTGATACGCAAGCATACATTGAAAGCAAAAAGCCTGCAATCATATAAAAGTTACTCAGTGTAAATGTCGCTTCGAACATTTTCCCTCCCCTTTCAATCTATAACAAACATAATTTCATCTAAATGTTTGATTACAATTTTGAAACATTTCTATAAACTCAATATATATAAGGGGAGAAATAGATTTGGCAAGAACAAACACAAAATTAAAACCGATTAAAAAGGCAGATTTAAAAGTTGTAAAACCGGTTAAAACAACTAAATACAGCGATATAGATTTGAATAACTGGAAAGCATATGATCATGTAAAAACTGATACTTTGTGGGAATTCCCGTCCAGATTGAAAGATGGCGGACATTCAAACGAGTATCACGGAAATTATATTCCGCAAATTGCTCAGCAGTTGTATGAACGTTTTACAAAGAAAAATGATGTAGTTTTGGACTTGTTTTTTGGTTCAGGTACATCCGGCATTGAAGCTATAAATATGAATCGTCGTTGTATCGGGGTCGAATTGAAGGATGAACTTGCAGAAAAAGTTTCCGAAAAGTTTACTCCAAAACAACTCGTAACGGACGTAAATATAATTTGTGCGGACTCAACTTCAGAGCTTGCAAAAGAAAAAGTGAAAGCAAGATTAGATATTATGGGAGAAGAAAAAGCTCAGTTTTTAATCTTGCATCCGCCATATGACGATATTATAAAATTTTCCGATAAAAAAGAAGATTTGTCTAATTGCGAATCAACTGAACAATTCTATGATTTGTTTGAAAAAGTTGCCCAAAACGGTTATGACTTGCTTGAAAAAGGCCGATTTGCGGCATTGATAATCGGGGACAGTTACAAAAATTCTGAAGTTCAACCTTTGGGCTTTGAATGTATGGCAAGAATGATGAAACTCGGTTTTCGTTTGAAAGGAATTATTGTAAAAGATATTCAAGGTAATGAAAGAGCAAAGGGAAAAACTGCTAATCTATGGAGATATAGAGCTTTAGCGGGCGGATTTTTTATCTTTAAGCATGAATACGTTATGATTTTTCAAAAAATATAAAAGACCTTTTATGGACATAAATTTTCCCAATCGGGTTCAGTATCTTCTTCGCCAGGTTCAACAATATGGTCACCTGTCTCAAGCATTACTTGAAGGGTCCATTTTAACTGTTCTTTATAACCATTTCTGGCTTTTTCAATAGTTTTAGCACAAAACAGGAAACTCGGAATTTCTTTTATTTCTATAAAATGATAAAGATTTCCGTCAAAGTCAGTATCTGTTCCTTCAATTATTGTCCAATTTAAATTTGTATAATAATCTAAATTTTTTTCCATTTAACCATCCAAAGAATTTTCATTCAAAGGTTGTGTAATCATTATGCCTTCTCCGCCGATAACTTCAGCTTTGCTTCCGTCAATATAGAGATATACGGGCTTTGTTGTATTGCGTTTAGCTGTTTTTATCAGTTGGTATAGCCTTTTGTATAGGCTTTCTGTACCGCCGCCCTGTTCAAATGCGGAATTCAAATTGATAATTACCTCTGCAGATGTTTCGTTAATTGAAATAACTTTTGTTGCAGGCGGAATTTCAGTATAAACCCCTTTTGCTTTTTCTGCTGATTTTGGTCCGGAAATCAATGAATTTATTGCGAATTTAATTTTTGAACCGTCTATAGTTTCGTCATATTCGCGATTAACTGCTTTATAAACTTCTTCTTTGTTAGCATTCTGACCGATGAAGTAAACATTAACGTATACTTTTTCTTTTTCAATTGGTTTTGGCGGCTCTTGTTGTGTTGTTAATTCATCTTCTTTTGGAAGTAAAGGACCTGAGATACCGTTATTATCTCTGTTGTAATATTTGGATAATCCCATTAAGCAAAGACCTATAACTATTATTACCAATGTTATACTAAAAAATCTACGTTCATCGTTTTTTCGCATAATTAATCCTTATCTTTTAAAACTGTAACTTTTCCGTCAACAGTAACTTGATTATCGGAAATATTTATATTTTCTATATTAAATTTTGCATCTTTATTTTCCAGTATTTGTGCGGAAAAATCAAGTGGGTTTATATAATTTATTATTTTTGAAAATTTGTCTACATCTAAAGAAAAAGTATTATTATCTAATGTTGTATTAGCAAGTTTTATTTTACCGTTTTCAACACGTAAATCAGCACTCAATGAAACTTCTTTTGACTTTCTTACAAAAGGCAGAGAATATTTTAAAACATAGTGCATTTTTTTATCTTTAATTTTAATTTTTGTTGATTCAATATTGAATATATTAAAATTACCGCCAATATTGTTTATATTTTCAACAAGTCTTTTGTATTCTGAAGATTCCATTGTTTTATTAATATCGTCTTCAGTCATTACAACTGATACTGCTAAAGGTAAATCCTCTTTTACAATAACGTTCCCTTTTTTATCTTCTGTTATATAGTTGAAATCACAAAGGGTTTTAGCTTCAAATGATGAAATATGAATACCCTGAATATTTACATTTTTACCTGTTATTTCGGCAGACTTAAATCGTCCGGCTTTCAAATCTTTTGCGCTGAATGATTTTATATCGGTTTTGATTTCGCCACTTATAATATTTTTCTTTATAGTTTTTTTGATTAAGTTTTCACCGATTTTTTCAGTAATAAAACGTTGTCCTGTTAGTGTACTGAAAAATTGTGACGTTGATGAAGACAAATCATAAGGTTCAGGACATTTTAAATCATCGCATGCCGCAAATACTGTTGAACCTGCAAGTACCATAACCATTGTTAAAATAATCTTTTTCATTGCAAAAACACTTTCTTTAATTTTACTCTACTGTTATCAATCTGTCCAACCGCACAGATTTTTTTATTATTATATACCAAAATAACTTCAGTTGATACATCTTTTTTTGAACAAGGTATAGATTTTCCGTTTTTAATATCAGTGAGCTGATTATTGTCTACATTTATAATAGGAAGATTAATCATCTCTATCGGATTAATTAAATGTTTTTCAACATCTAATTCGTCTAATTCAATACTGTTTTCTATTCTGAAATTTCCGGCTTGAGTGCGAACAAGTTTTGTTAAATATCCCCCGACACCAAGATTTCTCCCTAAATCGTTTGCTATAGAGCGAATGTATGTGCCTTTTGAGCATTTTATCAGAATTTGAGCTTCTTGTTTTGTTTCATCAAAATGTGTTAATTTACTATTCTCAATAAAAACTTTTCGTGGTTTTATATCAACAGTTTCTCCATTTCTTGCATATTCATAAAGTTTTTTCCCGTTAATTTTTATGGCTGAATAAATCGGAGGAATTTGTTCAATTTCACCCTCAAAGTTTTTTAATTCGGATAAGATTTCTTGTTCTGAAATTTTTTTATCTGTTGTGAAAATTTTTTCACCTTCTATGTCGTATGTTGTTGTTGATGCTCCAAATTGAACGGTTGCAAGATATTCTTTGTCATCTGCCATATATTCAATAAGGCGTGTCGCTTTTCCTATGCAAATTGGTAAAACCCCTTCTGCAAAAGGATCAAGAGTTCCTGTATGACCTATTTGTTTAATACCTGTTTTTTTGCGAAGAACAGATACGACATCATGAGATGTCATTCCGACAGGTTTGTTTATATTTAAAACTCCGAATAAATTATTATCTTTTTTATCATTGAGAGTAGGAGTTAAATTTTTTTTACCCTCAGAATGATTATTTTGCACTATATTTCTCCGCGCGAAATTTTGTCTATAAGTTCACTTACTTTTGAACCTTTTTCAAGAGAGTCCGTATATACAAATTTTAATTCAGGTGTAAGTCTTAGGCGTATTTGTTTTCCGACTTCATAGCGAATTTTAGGTGTGCTTTTTTCTACAATTTCTTTAGTTTTTTCAATTTGTTCCGGAGATCCAAGTACGCTATAAATAACTTTTGCAAAGGAATTATCATGCGAAACTTCAACATCCAATATTGATACTACTCCGCAGAGACCTCTGATTTCTTTTCTCAAAATTTCGGATATATCGCGCATCAATTCTTTTCTTACACGTTCATTTCTTAAAGTCATAATTTTCTCCTGACAGAATTATAACACAAAATTCTATATCTCAACATCTCTCATCATGTCTACGAGAGTTTCTATAGTTGTATCCATGCTTACTATATCTGAGGTTCTTTGTTGTAAAAATGCATTGATTTTTGGCATCATTTCTATTGCTACATCAAGTTTTGGGTTTGTTCCCGGTTGATACATTCCTACATCAATCAAGTCTTTATTTTCTCGGTACAAAGACATAATCGCACGCATTTTGCCGGCAGCCTCTTTATGTTCCGGCTGAACTATTGATGACATAAGTCTTGAAATACTGCCTAAAACATCAATCGCAGGATAATGGTTCATTTCTGCAACTTTTCTGGACAAAAAGATGTGTCCGTCAACAATACCACGCACAATATCTACGATAGGGTCTGATATGTCGTCGCCTTCCATTAAGACAGTGTAGAGTGCTGTAATTGAACCTTTGGGGCTATTACCTGCCCGTTCAAGGACTTTTTGCAACCATGAGAAGATGGATGGAGGATAACCTTTCATTGTTGGCGGTTCTCCTAATGACAATCCGACTTCACGGCCTGCCATTGCGCAACGTGTTACTGTATCTGTCATTAAAAACACTTTTTTGCCTTGATCCCTAAAGTATTCACAAACAGCAGTAGCTGTTAAAAGAGCTTTTTGACGTATCAGTGGCGGTTTGTCTCCTGTTGAGCAAACAACGACTGATTTTGCCAGACCTTCTTCCCCAAGAGAATCTTCAATAAACTCTTTAACTTCCCTTCCGCGTTCTCCGATTAATGCAACAACGTTTACATCAGCATCAGAATTTCTTGCAATCATACCAAGTAAAGTACTTTTGCCGACACCTGAACCTGCAAATAACCCCAATCTTTGACCGCAGCCCATTGTCATGCAACTGTCAATGGCTCTTACTCCGGTTGAAAAAACTTCGGTAATAATAGGTCTTTCAAAAGGACCTGGCGGGGGGCCTTCGATAGCACGCCACAGTGCACCTGTTGTGTCAATAGGTTTGCCATCAAGCGGATTTCCCATAGGGTCAATCAGTCTTCCCAAAAGAAAATCCCCGACAGGAATTATAATTGGTTTTCCTGTTGAAGTTACAAGACTGCCTTGCCCGATACCGTTTGCATCTAACAGAAGCAATAGCTGTGCTACTTCTCCTTTAAACGCTTGAACTTCTGCCGGTTTTTTTTGTCCGTCTTTTGTTTCTATGAAGCACAAATCACCGATTTTAAGTCCGGGAAGTTTGACTTCTACTGTCAAACCTAAAAGTTTTGATACACTTCCTTTAAATCTGAAAAGTTCAGTATTTTCAAGTTTGTTTTTTACTCTGTTTTGCAAATCATCAAGTCTTGACGTATCCAAAGTTTCCATATTTTATATTATAGCGATAATTAAAAATTTTTCAAAAATTTTACATAAAACATGTTATTTTAAAGAAAAATTTCTTTTTGCCTCCGGCGGGTGCTACGCGCACGGCGGTCGCTTTGATGGCAAAGCGACGCAAACCAGCGACACGCTCCATTCACTAATAATTTGTAAAAGCTCAACCTATTGGTGTG
>CACYCU010000144.1 GCA_902772945.1 uncultured bacterium
ACAAACGGCTGGGACAGTAAAATAGAACTCCCAGATATTTATGAACTCGCACAAACTCTAAAATCTCACATAAGCCAAAATTTGTATTCTCATCCGGATGCTATGTTTGATGTTTCAGGCACAACTCCGCAAACTCAAGCATTTGCAAATAAGCAAAAGGCAATGCTTGTAAATACTTTTGAACAAATGAATTTGGAAGATGAAATAGAAAAAGTTATTAACGGAATTGTAGAAACAGGTGAAACAACATTGTTTGTAGGCTGGGAAACTAAAATAAAATCAATAAGACGCGCAAAAACATTTGAAGAACAGTTGAAATATGATGATAAAAAGAATTTTGTTATTGATGAAAAAGTTGTTTATGATAACGCAAAAGTTAAACATATTAAATCCGAAGATTTTGTTTTTGACGTGAACAGCCGTGAAAATTGGGATAAATGTGCAAAAATATATAAAACATATTCTACAGTGGATGATTTGTTTTGCGATAAATCAAACAATTTACTTGATAAACGCAAGTTGGAAATTTTGAAGGGAGTGGTGGCAAATAAGAAAAACAATAATTCGAACAAGCTGGAAATATTGGAATATTGGGGAGATATAGAATTGTCAGACGGTACTATTCTAAAAAATTGGCTAATAGTCGTTGCCGCAAGAAGAGAAATTATTAGATTTGAAAGCAATCCGTTTATTATAAACCCGTTTATTCATGCAAATATAATTGAATCTCCACAGACAGGCAGGGGAATCTCTCCTCTTAGAGTTGCATTGATTTTGAATAACCTCGCATCAACCATTTTGAATAAACAAATAGATGCTCTTGCTCTTATGATGAATCCTCCGTATTTAGCTCCAAAAGGTTGTTTTAAAGGTCAGCAAGATGTCAGACCGGGAAAAATTATAGAATATGATGCTGCATTGATGCCTCAAGCTCCGACTCCAATCGCTTTTGATAAAGCAATGGTAGGCTGGGATTTTTTAAATTATTTCAAATCAACAATAGAGAGTGCAACGGGAATTTTCAAAAATATGGCAGGAAATCTTCAGTCTGCCCAAAGAACAGCTACTGAACTAAATTATTCCGTAAGCGGACAGGAAGCTCGCTTGAATATGATTTTGGATTCCATAAACAGAAAAATTATTGTCCCTATGGTTGAAAAGACTGCTGAAATTATATCTTATTTTAAACTTGGTCGAGAACTTATCGGAGTCAATGAACGAGGAAAAACAGGGTTTATAGAAATTGATGATGAAGTAAGGAACGGTAACTATATATACCGTTATGGTGACAGAAAGGCTACGTTTGAACGCAAATCTCGTTTAAAGGAACTTTTTGAAATTGTCAGTTCATTTGCTCAAATCCCTGAAGTTGAGCAGCAAATTGATTGGCTTGAGTGTTTCAAGTTTGTATTAGAACAATACGGTATAGAAAATGCAAATAATTTTTTGTTAGAAGATAAACAGGGTGTGTAAACACCCTGGTATTATTTTTCTTAAAAATTATTTCATAAAAGATATATTAAAACAAATGAAAAAACAAGGTATTCCAAGCGAAAAAGATTTGCCAAAAGGTGAAAAATCAGGCTATTCAAAATCTTCTGCCGATGATGGGCGCTGGGTTACCATTAACGGTAATCACGTTTTAATTAAAGATTAGGAGAATAAATTTGTATAAATTATTAAAAGCTCAGCGGGAGTTTTTAGAAATTCCGCATGGGTATAATTTAGATGTTGCTGTATATCAAGGCGGGTACGGATCCGGAAAAACTTTTTCCGGATCTTTATTAGGAATATTATTGGCACAAAAATTCCCCGGTATAAGAGGACTTGTTGGAGCACAAACATATTCACTTGTACGGGATACGACTTTAAAAACATATTTTGAACATCTTGATAATTTCGGTTTTGTTGAAGGTGTGGATTTTAATTGGTATTCATCTTTGCAATTGCTTACTTTTCCAAATGGTTCTGAAATATTATTTAGGCATTTTGATGAACCGAATAAACTAAAATCTTTAAATCTCGGATTTGTTGAAATTGAAGAAATGTCTGATATTCCATATGATACCTTTAAAATGTTATTAAGTCGTATGAGACAAAAAATTTCTGATACTTGGAAAGGGTTTAGGTACAGAATTTTTGGACATACAAATCCTGAACCGAACAGAGGCTGGCTTTATAAAACCTTTGTTGAAAATCCTGCACCAAATTATCGTCTTATTTCCGCACCTACAACTCAAAATATTTATTTGCCTGAAGGTTATTGTGAAGAATTAAAAAAACTTTATGATGAACAATATTACAAAATCTTTGTACTTGCAGAAAATGGTGAATATAATAATGGGCTGGTGGTAAAAGATTTTACTGATGCGAATATAAGAGAAATAAAATATAATCCTGAATTGGATTTACATATATCCTGCGATTTTAATGTGGATCCAATGTGCTGGGTTTTAGCGCACAAAACATATGACAAAGTTTTCTATTTTGATGAAATTGCTCTGGAAAATACAACGACTGCCAAAGCCTGTGAAGAAGTTTGCAGACGTTATCCCAATCATAAAGGTAAAATTATTGTTAATGGCGACGCCTCAGGCGATAACAGAAGTTGTACGAGTGAATATACAAATTATGTAATTATAAAGAAAAAACTTATGCAATTTGGTTATGAACCCGAATTTCAAATAAAAGCCTTTAACCCACCGATAAAAAACAGGATTTTAGCATTTAATTCAAAGGTAAAATCGGCAGATGGAGATATTTGTCTTTTTGTGGATAAAAAGTGCGAAAAACTTCTTTATAACATATACAATTTAAGTTATATAGAAGGTTCTTCAAAAATAGATATTCCGACTTACCAGCAAATAAAACAGTCAAAAGAATTAAAATTTTTATCACATCCCTTTGATGCAGCGTCTTATTTGGTTGATTTTTACTGGCCTATTTGTTTATAGATTCAACAAAATTAAGGAGTGTAAATGGAAAAATTTATTGAATATTCTCCTATAATAATTGTTGTTCTTGTGTTTTTTGTTCAACAAAAGATATTTGTTACACCTGAACAATTGGAGAAAAAACATAGAGAAATTCTTGATGAAATGGAAGAAAAATTTGTTAGCATAATAAGTTTTCGTGATTTAAAAGATCAATTTTCCGAAGTTAAAGAAAAAATTGATAGGATGTACGATTTGTTAATAGATTTGAAATGAATGTTAACAATTGTTACAAACCAATATTTAAATTTAAAGTTTCATGAAAATAATGCCGTCATGAGTAGTATAGATTACTAAGCTTTGAAAGGAAAATCATGGGACTGGCGGCTTCACAAGCGAGATTTTTAGCCATAACAGCAAGAAAAATGAATTGCGAGTTTCAATCCATGCAAATTGCACAGGATAAACTTTCTGTTACTCGTGATATGGAAAGAGCTGCCAGAAACTATCAAAATTCTTTAAATAAAACTATGCTTATTTGGGATACGGAAGATGATAATGTTTATGATTTATCTTTTGGACTTATGATGACACCTTCTGTATTAAATGAATATAATCCATATCTTGTAACAGATGTAAATGGCAGAATATTGTTGACTGACGGAATGTTTAAAGCAGCTGTATCAGCAGGTATCATAAATCCTGATGGTACACCTACGGGTGTAAAATTGTCCGGCGGAAAATTTGTTTATGATGGCGCAGATATTGATATAGATAAAACTCTTGACGAAAGCGGCTCCGGAATAGGAGATACTTGGATTGGTGACGGCAGCCGTAACGCATTTATAAAAGCATTAGGTTTTTATAACCAAATTGATGCTTCTTCGGTAGATGCAATAATACAGTTAGGTCAAGATGGTTATACAAAATCCGGTATTGGAGGAAAAATTTATGAAAAAACGGCCTCTAATGCCTATAATACATATGCTTTTACGTCCTATATGCAAAATATTACCTACCAAAGTGCATACGATAATTCAAATGGCGCTTTTGTAATTCCAAGCGGAGTTGATCCTAATGATAAGATATATTCTATAAAATTAACAGATTTAACATCGTTAGGAACTATTGCTGAAGGAACTGAAAAGAAAGGTTCTTCTGATAAATCTAAATTTACTGATGGCAAATTTGTTATATTGAAAAATGGCAAAGTTCAAACTGAAGATGTTGTTAAATCACTTACAGTTGGTGATCTTTTGACCGGAAAATATGATATAATATTCAGGAACGCTGCAAAGAATAATAATAAAGATATGCAGGAGTTGTATGCATCTGTTCTTTCAAGCATAGCAACGGCTTTAGGACAAGGTGTTTCCGCTTCCGAGTATAAAGGTTTAAATGTAGATACAGAATCAGATCAAGCTCTTGATATGGCTTTGGAATTTACAAAAGAAAATGCCAATAAAGTGTCGGAAAAAAATTCCGGTAATGTTTATGATTTATATAAACAGGCTGATGAGCAAAACAATATTATAAAAGGCAAAGATGATTTATTTGGATTTAGTTTAACTAACATGGTTAAGTCATATTTGACAAATTTTGCAATATGTTTGGATGGATATGATGCCGGATATTTTATAGAAAGAGAATCTGAGAAAAAATCAAAATATGTAACAAACGATCCAACATATTATTTCTTATTAAGAAATGATGCTGCGATGGTTGATAGAGCTATGCTAAATTCGGATTTTTACAACATGTTGTATAATCAAATAGCAACAAATGGTGCTGTTTCTGATAAGAATAAACGTGATTTGTATACAACTGATATGGATAGTTTGCAGAACGCATTGAAAAATGGTCAATTATTTATATCATCATTACACAATGACGGATATTTTTATCAAGGACCATACACATTGAGCTCCCATGTTACGGAAGTTCCGGATGAAAGTGCAATAGCTCAAGCGGAACTTGAATATAATGTTGAAAAATCAAGATTAAATACAAAAGAAGAATCTCTTGAAGTTCAGATGAAAAATCTAGATATGGAAATTTCAGCGTTAACAACGGAATTGGATTCTGTAAAAGGTATGATAAGCAAAAACGTTGAAAAAGTATTTACGATGTTTAGTACGTAAAGATTTTTTCAGTATCTTTTTTTAGTTTATCAACAATTTCCCGATAATTGGAAGTTACAGGTGTTGGTTTTGATGTTGTTATGATATCAACAAAAATTTGTGAATGTTTGGGCTTGTGGTTATCTTCAACGGGAACATCTTTTCTGGCAGGAATAATAAGTCCGCTTTTAACGAATTTTTCGCTTGAGTTTTTTGAAGAAAGATATTGAATAAGTCTTTTAGCTTCATTTTTGTGTTTTGAAGATTTTGTGATAGCCCAGCCGGATGCATCAAGTTGAGTAATACTACCGTAAGTCCCTGATGGAAAATTTATTATATCCCAGTCAAATTCGCATTCTTCTTTCAATTTTGGTACCATCCAGCGCCCTGATAAATACATTCCTATTTTTTGTTGAATAAATAATTGTGCCATTGTAGCACTTGCACTTTCCGACTTTTTAGGGGCAACATGGTATTTGTTTCTCAAGTCTGAATAAAATTTTATAGAATTTTGACTTTCTGGCTTATTAATCTCGTCGGGCAGGATTCCTCCACCGTTGCTCATCAAGTATGGAAGATAAAAATACGGGTCTTCCTCAAAACTTACTCCAAAAGTGTTTTTATCAGTAAGCTTTAAAGCAATTTCTAAAAAATCTTCCAATGTCCAATTTCTATTTGGATATTTAATATTTTTTTTATCAAACAAATTTTTGTTATAAAAGAAAAGAAGATTTGATACGTCTCTTGGGATTGCATAAAGCTTATTATCCCAAGAGAGTGCACTTATAGCTTGAGGATAATAATTTGTTGTATCAATATCTTGTATTTCTTCAAGAAAATTTGCATAAACTGGCAGGTATAGATTATTAATAAAAATGACATCGGGAGCTGTGTTTGAGGCAAATAACAGATGAATTTTTTGAAAATAATTTTGCGGAATATGCATAAAATTAATTTTTATATCTGGGTTTTCTTTTTCAAAATCTGCTAAAAGCGGTTTTATTATATCTGTTTCGGTTTTAGAGCCCCAGCTTGCAAATTCTATAGCAGTGCGGCTGTCTTTTTTTGAACAGCCGCAAAGTAATATAATGCATATAAAAATAATAATTATTCTTTTCAAATTTTATAGCTCTCTAACTATAATTCAATCAATACGCCCATTTTATCATCATTTACTTCAACAAGCGATTTAAACCCTTCAGCTTTAACCATATAGACATTAGCATTGTCATGTCTTACCTGAATTGGTCTGGTTACGTTATTGTTAAATTTTTTCAAAACAAAGACTTTATCATCAACTTTTCCGACAAGTGAATTTTTTCCGTCTTTGTTTACAAGATAAATACCTTTGTTCGGGGCTATTTTGTATCCTGATTTTATAACGGTCCCTTTCAAATAAGAATCATCTTTCGACTTTGCAATTGGGTTTGTTGTCGCTTTTTCTTGAATATTAGATTCTGAATCAAGTATATTTAGATATTCATTTACTGATGACATAATATAATCTTTCGGTTGATATTTAATACGTTTTTTGTCGACATCAGAAACTTTCAAGTTTGCATTTTCTAAATTTCTCGGATTAGAACTCAATGGAGAGTCGTTCAAAACAACAGTATTTTGTTCTTGCAGCGGAGCTTCAAACCTTTTGAATCTGCTCTTGATTCTATCTCTTTTTGACATATCAAGAGAACCGGTATTATGTTCAAAGGCTTTGAATTTAATCGTTCTGGAGATTGCAGAACCTTCGCTGTATATATTTTCGTTATTGTATTCTGCTGTTTCTGCAACTAATTTTTCTAATTCTTCACGTTTAGCATCAATAGCTGCTTTTGACGGTCTCTTGATAAAGCTGTAGCTTCCTTTTTTGTTTGCTCTTGCAACAGGGGTAGCTGATTTATCTATGTATAATTGATATTTTTCTTTCCAAGAAAGTCCGCTATTTGCAATGTAATCGTAGTTGTTAATATGAGAATCTGTTTGCGGTTCTGTATCTTGAACAGTTTCAGCCGGTTTGATATTGGAAATATATTTTGAAATTCCTTTCAAACCTAGAACGGCAAGCAATAATATGCCGATTGTTTTCGGTAATTTTGACGGGATTTTATGAGCGGCTTTTGACAATCCTGCTTTGATTTTGTGTCCAGCGATTGCTAAGAAAGAAGGTCTTGACGGCATCTCTTGAACTTCTTCATTAACTACCGGTGCCGGCGGTTCCGGTGTAACTTGCGGAATTTCTTCCAGTGCTTTTTCCTGTTTAGCTTCATTGATAAGTTCTTTCAAATGAGCTTTTCTTGTTTGTTTTTCAAGATTTTCGGGAACAATTTCGGCAAGTTTTATATCTTGTTTTTTTATTTCAGATTTAGTTTCTTTTTTTATTGGTTCTGTTTTTTTAGTTTGCTCTTTTACTTCTTGTTTAGTTTGTGGTTTTACTGCTTCTTGTTTTGGTGCCTTGTTAACAGTAACCTCTGTTTTTTGTTCGCGAAGTTTTGGCAAATCTTGAACAGATGAAACATTATTTTTAATCATGTTAGCTTGCGCAATAAGAGTATTATATTCTTGTTGGTCTGCTGTGATAGGTTTGCTTTTTACGGTTTTAGTTTTTATATCAAGCGGTTTTGTTGTGATTAGAGTAACTTTAGTGTATCCGCCTGTTGTGTCATTTACAGTTTTTACATCCACGTTTGAAACAAGATCTCTAACGCCGTTCAAATTTGATGCGCTATAGCCGGAACTCTGAATTTTTGGGATAAGAATTACGTACTTGTTGTCGGATTTTTTTCTTACAAGTACGTTGTCTCCGTAGTTGTCTGAAGTAACAAGAGTTACATCAACAGAGTTTGCTGAGGATCTTTTTAAATCAAGTTGTACTAAATTGTTGTTATCGGATAATACAGCCGGAGCTGCGATTAGTGCCAATAATAATGCTATAATTCTAATATTTTTCACTACCATTTTTTCCGCTATTTTTCCTACTATATATTATATAATACTTGGACATAAAAAAATTTGCCAGTTTGTAATAATTTTATACTTTTTATGTTACAATTTATAAAGATTGTAATTTCAAATTAGGAAGATGTAATGGTATGAAAAGTGGATTTACGGCGATTATCGGGCGTCCTAATGTAGGGAAATCAACATTATTAAATCAAATATTAGGGCAAAAGATTGTAATTGCAACTGATAAGGCCCAAACTACAAGAAAAAGAATAAAAGGTATATATACAACTAATGAAGGTCAGGTCGTTTTTATTGATACTCCGGGAGTTCACAAACCATTAAACAAACTTGGTGAATTTTTGCTGGATGAGGCAAAAATTGCTGTCCCTGATGCAGATTTAATATTATTTTTAGTTGACGGCTCTGAACCTGCAGGAAAAGGCGACAGATGGATTGCTCAGAATATTTTAGAAACAGATATACCTGTTATTATTGTTATGAATAAGGTAGATAAAGTTAAAAAAATAAATAAAATTGAAGAAAATTTAATTACTTATAAAACTTTATTTAACAAAAATTGCCCTGTTGTAAAAATTTCAGCGAAAACAGGCCGCAATATTGATACTTTACTAAAAAATATATTCAAGAATCTCCCGGAAGGGGATTTGTTATATCCTGAAGATGTTGTAACAGAAGAATCAATGCGTGATGTTACAGAAGAAATTGTCAGAGAAAAGATATTATTAAACACATCTGATGAAATCCCTCATTCTGTTGCGGTAAAAATTGAAAGCTATACGGAAAGTGAAGATTTAGACAGGATTTATGCAACTATATATTGCGAAACAAAGAGCCAAAAAGGAATCTTAATTGGTAAAGGCGGCAGTCTTTTGAAAAAAATCGGGACAGAAGCTCGGCTTGAACTTGAAAAAATAACAGAAAAAAAAGTATTTTTAGGATTAGAGGTTAAAGTAGAAAAAGATTGGCGTAAAAAGCAAAGTGCTCTGAAAAATTTTGGATACGAGCAAATCTAAATATTAAGCTTATATCCGCCGCCATAGATTGTTTCAATATATTTTTTGCCGTCGGAAATTTTATCAATTTTGCTTCTCAAATGTCTTATGTGAACTCTAATAGTTTCGACATCATCATCAGGCGAATATCCCCAAATATCTTTTAAAAGTTTTGCTGATGAAACCATATTCCCGTGGTTCTGAAATAGCAAGTTAAATATGTCAAATTCTATTGGGGTTAATTTAGTCTGTTTATCACCAATTTTAACGCTATATGTTTCCGGTAGAAGTGTTATCTCCCCAATAGACTGGAGTTCTCTGGTGGATGCACTTTCAGGAATTTGGTGTGTCCTTTTTAAAAGAGCTCTTACTCTGACTTGCAATTCCTCCATTTCAAAAGGTTTTACAAGATAATCATCTACACCAATATTAAAACCGTTTACTTTATCATTGATTTGTGAAAGAGCAGTTAGCATCAAAATAGGAATATCTTTTGTTTCAGAGTTCTGGCGAATTCTTTGTGCTACAGTAAAACCATCTACATCCGGCATCATAACGTCCAAAACAACAAGAGCCGGAAATTCTTGTTTACACAATGCAAAACCGCTTATGCCGTCAAAAGCTTGAACAACTGAATATCCGTTCAATTCAAGATTGATTTTTATCAATTCGTTAATTGCTTTATCGTCATCAATAACTAAAATCTTGTTCATATTGAAATTGTATATTTAAAAAATAATAATTTCAACAAATTTTGAAGCAAAAAAAATGACCCTGATATAAACCAAGGTCTTTTTCTTTCACTAACCTACCATTTTATTATGAGGAATCACTTCATAACTTTTTATGCTTTGGTGTCAACTTTTTGTTTGCAAAGATATTTTTTTGCATCATATCCACCATCCTCAACAGCTTTAACTAATGCATTAAAGTCATTGCCTGAATATTCATTTCCTTCGATTCTTATTTGGAATTTGCCGTCTTCATATCTTACTTTGTCAGCAATTTCGAGTTTTTCATCTTTCCAAATCTCACGCATATCGGCTAAGAACTGGGCTTTTGTTTCTTTAATAGCATTTTCTTCTTTTTGTTTTTCTTCTTTTTCTTCAGCTTCAGCTTTTTTCTTATCTTCTTCTGCTATTTTTCCTGCATTTGTAGCTAAAGCTGCTTCTTTTTCTACTATTTTGTTGTATATTTCCATTAGATTATTGGCAATTTTATGGTCATCATGCCATTCCATTAACCCGGTCCAGTCTCTTTCGGCCATTGCACTATGTACATTGCCAATATATTCTTCTATTTCTGATTGTTTAATGCCTGCAGCTTCAGCTCTTTTTACCAATGCATTAAGCATAATTGGTACATTTTCATTTTGCCAGCTGTCATTTACATCGTCAAATATTCTTGCAAAGAATCCGTCATTACCTTCTTTGCTATGTGTACCGTGTTTACCTTCCCAAGCTTTTACGATTTCAACTATATTACTTGCATTTAAATTTTGAACTATCGGATCAAGAATATCGTGATTTGTGCCGGGACATTCGACTGCTTGTTTTACTTGGAATGCTAAAGATGCTGCTTCATATGAATCTAATGCAGGATCTAATGATGCAGGTCTTCCTGTTTCAGGATCAACATCAGTGTCGCCTACTTTAACTGAGCCTGCACCGTCAGCAGAACCATCTGCACCGTCTGTTCCGTCAGTTGATGTTCCGTCTCCTTGTGCTGCTTGTTCAGCTTTTGCTTTTTGAGCTGCTGCAACTTTGTTTTGTACAGCCATCATTACTTGTTGAACTAATTCTTGAACACTATCTTTTTCTTTTCTTACATCATCTACAGACATGTCCATTCTTAATGTTGATGTTAGCTCTTGTTCTTTTGCTTCAATTTTTTTCAATTCTTCTTGAAGCGCATTTTTATCTTCTTCAGACAAGTCTTTTGATTGCATAGCGGAAGAAATTGCATATTTTGCTTGTGCAAGTGACTGTCCGATGTTTTTAATTTCATCTGATACTCTCTGAGCAGCACCTTGAGCATATGCAGCTTGTTGGCCCATAATTGTAGGACAAGTTTGTTGCATTGGATTTATGAAGCATGCATTTTGATATCCAAACGGTATATTTTGTTGCATTGCTGCAAAATTACTGTAATTGTATCCCCCGAGTGCTTGAAACATAATTTTTCTCCTTGGTAATTTCCCCGTATTTATATAAAGTATTTTTTATATAAATAATTGCTTTAATTGATTTTAATATTGTTATACAACTCTCAAAACCCACATATATAAAGAAAAAAGGTTTGTTAATATTTCTTAACAAACCTTTTTAATATTTTTTTATTATTTAGCACCACCATCCGCAGCCGCTGTTGTTTGGTAAAATTCCAAAAAGCATTGGATTGATTTGCATTAATTGCGGATTGTTAGCTAAATAGTATGTAATTGGCGGATACCCTGCCGGAAGTTGGACATATTGGTTTTGCATACCGAAGTCTCTTACAACACCTCTGCCTGTTCCTCGCCAAGCGCATAAATCAACAGGCGGAAATGCAACATCATAACCCGGAACTACTTGATTGGTTGTACCTGATCCAAAGATTGTTGAACCGCTAAATAATGAACTAATCATAATAACCAACTCCTATATAACTAACCTTACTTTTATAAAGTTTTTTTCTTATAAATAATTGCTAAATATTCCAAAACTAACGACACAAAAACTTCTAAAAGTGTTGAAAAATCGACTTTTATACAGCTTAACAATTCTTCATAAAACATTCAATAATATCTTTTTTTGTCAGATCTGGGTTTATTTCTTTTATTGAAATTATCGACGATGTATCAATTTGTTCTTTGAAAATAGCTTCCAAAAGGGTTTTATTATAATCGTATAAGATAGAGCCGTGTTGAAGAATATAACCATTTTTTCTAAATTGAGCCGAACCTATGAGTTTTTTATTTTCAAAGCATAAATCTGCTCCTGTTGAAATTAGCATACAATAGTCGATGTGACCTTTATATTTTTTTATTCCGCCAAAATCAAGTTCAATTCCGAGTTTTTGAAAATTCTGTATTAATATTTGCGAAATTTCTTTATATGATTCTGTTACATTTTCTCCATTTTGCAAATATGAAACAGGGCATATGAAGCTGTATGTAATTTCATCATCATGCAGCAAGGCTCTTCCTCCGGTTAGTCTTCTGACTATATCAATGTTATATTTTTTTAGTAGCTCGTAGTCTATAAAATCTTCTTTTTGATTTCGTCCGAGTGAAACGCATGCGGGTGACCAGCCATATAATCGAAAGATTGGCTCTTTTTGTTCTGTTTTGATAGCATGTTCAAGCAAATCACTGTCGATTTGCATATTTTCTTTACCGGTTTTAATTTCAAAAGGTATTTTTTGCATCATCTTTTTCTCTGTTTGAGAGTTCAGTTTCAAATTGTGTGAATACTTCGTTCCCTACAAATTGTTCAAGAGCTGCCCTTTTGGCTAAAAATTCAGAACGGGCTTTCATTTGATTATCAAGAGCAGTCCTGTAGTACGCATCTGTTACCAATATAACATCTTTTGTCATATTTTGAGCAATGTTATAATTTTTTTTCCTTTCAGCCACAATTTTATCAATAAATTTTACTTTTTTTCTTGCTATCATATAGTTATAATAGAGATCTATGGTCTTCTGTTGTAGATCTTCTATTTTTCGAACTAAAATTATCATGTCAGCATCAGTAACTTTTGTATATTTATAGTTAAGAGCTTTTGTATCTTGTGACATTATGCCCAGAATATTGCCCCCTAAAAGTGAACCCGCAGCTATTGCTGGACTGCCGAAGCCTGCACCGACAAGAGTTGACATTCCCGCAATTGTCGTTAAAACTTTTTTGATTGATTTTTCATCAGGTTTATCTTCATCAGGATTTGCAAGTTTGTATAATGCAAAACTAATAGTATCGCTTTGTGATGCTGCACCTTGCCACAAAACAGACAAATCACCTACTAAATCTTCTTGTTCAAGTTCCAAATCGGCAGCTACTTCTCTTGATATTTGTTTAATACTCAAATCAGCGTACGTTAAATCATTTACATCAAATTGCTGAACATCTTTTTTTACATATTCTTGGTGAATAAGGTTGTTAGCTTTTGCATCCGTGTATTCTTTTTCCGGCTCGTCAGAAAGACCTGATCTGTATGCAGGTTTATGAGGAGTGGTTAAATCATCCAAAGTGATTGCAAATGATGGCATTACAATATTTAATAAAAGGCAAAATATTATGAATTTTTTCATTTTTTCACCGCCTTTTCTCCCAAAAGAGTCGCATCATAATTAAATTGGTATAGATTAAGTTTATCTACAACTTTTTTACCGGCAAGTCTTTGGAGTTCCAGATGATATTTTTTTGCATTTTCCATATGGTAAAATTCGTCAACTCTCATGTTGTCATATAGGGAAGACGAAATTGCAATTTCCATCAAATCTTCATTATCGAGAGCATTGGTATAATTTTTGTTGTATAGCAAAAGCTTTTGTCTGGATTCTTTTAATTGTGAAAGTGAACTTTTGTAATTGTAATACGCATTAATTATTTTGTCCTGCAGATTTTCGACAAGTCCTGCAAGTTCAATAAGTTCTGTATCGGTAAGCGGAATTTCTGTTGGCATATTTTTTCTATTAATAAAGTTTTGAGCCAATCTCCCTGCTGCAAATGCTGATGATTGAATGGCATAATCAGCACCAAGAAGTGATGGTGCTAATGATGCTCCTGAAACTATTGCAGATAGAGTTTTTGCCATCAAAGAGGAGTGAATCCTTCTTTGGCTTTCCGGTGTGGAAAGTTTTTTTAGGGCAAAACCTATTACTTGATTGTTTTCAACAGTACCTTTCCATAGGTTTTCGATATCTTCCATATCTTTTTCTTTTTGCAGTGCAATAAGTTCTCTAAGCATTTCTTCATCATTAATCAAAAGAGATTCCTTTGTATTAATTTTATTTTTCGGAAGTTGAATTGTTTGTGTTTCCACCCCTGAGAGTGTAACTTCATTTGAAGAATACAGTAAAGGCTGCTGGCTGTTATATATCTTTGTTGATACAGGCATCATTTCGGGCTCTGTTTCTCCCCAAAAAGCTTCTGCGCAAACGCTGCAACCTGATAATATTAACAAAATTGTCAAAATCTTTTTCATAATAACTTTATAACACAATTAATTTATAAATCCAATGATTGATTTTGGTCTACATCAAATGTATGTTATTCAAATTTCAAAAAACCTCTATTATGTAATAACGGAGGAGAAAATTGACAATACATTCATCAACAAAACAAAATCTTTTTTGTCAAAAAGCTGATGCAATGCGCTTTGACAGTTTGTATAAAGAAGCAGTAGGCTTGTATCTTAATGCAATATTAATTGATCGAAAAAGTGCACAAAGTTATTTTGGACTTGGAATTTGTTACAAAAATTTGCATGATTATAAAAAGGCTATTAAATATTTGGAAATTGCTGCATCAATAAAAGAAGATTATTATGATGCATATTATGAATTGGGTGTTTGTTATCAATTGGAAGGTAAAAATTGCGGTGCAATAAAAAATTTTATAAAAGCAATTCAAATAAAACCTGATAGTACAGATGCAATATTGCAGCTTGGTGTTTCCCATGAAATGTGCGAAGAATATGACTTGGCCTTGATGATTTATCAAAAATTGATTGAAAACTCTCCGGATTTTGTAAAGGCGTATGATCAAAAATCTTCTCTTGAAATGAAAATGCAAAATTACAAAAATGCATCAATAACTCTTAATAAATTGATAAAGAAAAAGTCTGATTATTACAGTGCATATGCAGGTATTGGTGTTTGTTTTGAAAAATTGGGTAAATTGTCAAGCGCCGCAAGATATTATAGAAAATATCTGTCATTGAACCCTTTTTCTGCTGAGAGAGATTTTATTGTTCAAAGATTGTATAAAATAAAATGTAATAAAAAGGAATTTGGTCCTTTTAATAGAAAAACTCCTTTAAAATTGTTAGAAAAATAAACTAGCCAGTTGGGCAGGTGTCAAATTCTTGGTAAAATAATATAATTTTATCGGAGGGTTGATTATGAACAATACTGTTTCGGGAGAGTTGTCTGATATTATAGATTCTTTGGATAAAATGGAAACTGTTACAAAAGTTCTTAACCAGACAATATTTGAAGATAAAGACTTTAATATCGGAGACAGTCAAAATTTGTGCTCAGTTCTTTTAAGAGAAATCAATTATACAAAATCAAAAATTTCCAAATTAAGTAATTAATTTGTAGATATAAATTTTTCGTGCTAGTATAAATCTTGAAATACAAATAGAAGGAAAAAAATATGCAAGCACGCAGAGCAGCGAGAGAATTGGCATTTATTCTGTTTTCTCAGTTTGATAAAACAATTACAAATTATACAAAAGATGATTTACAAGATATAATTTTAAAATCAGTGAGAATTTTAACCGGAAATGCAAATGATGAATTAAAAACAGCATTAGGTTCATTGATTGCAATGAGAGATCAAGTTGAAACTTATGAAGCTGAATCTGATATAAACCTAAAAAGACCTATAGAAGCAGCAAATATTCCTGTTCCTCTTCCTATGACTTCTGATTTGATTGGAAGAATTAACGAAATGATTGATATTGCTGAAAAATCTATTTTAGCATTGGAAATTGCCGAATTTACAACATTAGATTCTCAGTATGATGTAAAAAATTATGCTATTCAAATTGCTGAATTTTTCCAAAAAAATCATAATGAAGTTGATGATTTAATTCAAAAATATGCCAAAAATTGGGATTTGGGCCGACTTGTAAAAATGGACAAAGATATTTTGAGAATTGCTATTGTCGAACTTTTATATATAAAAGATGCACCAATGAAGGTTGTTGTTGATGAAGCGTTAGAACTTGCAAAAAAATATTCAACAGACGATAGTGCATCATTTATTAACGGAATTTTGGCAAAAGTTATTGTTGAGTATGGCTTAAATTAATATGTTTGGATTTTTTAAAGATAAATTTAATAATCTCAAAGAAACTGTATCTAATACTGCAAGTGCTTTGGTGGGGAATGTGGTCAATGCAGTTTCTCAGGAAGAAGAGTTTTCTGAATTTGTACTTGATGATATGGAAGATACATTAATCAGTGCTGATTTGGGTGTTAATTATGCTGCCGAACTTGTTGATAAGCTAAGAAATCAGGCAAAAATAAAACCGTCTGATGTGAAAAATTATTTAAAAACAGAATTTTTAAGTACATTGAAAGAGGCCGGAGATAATGCTATAAATTTTCAGGAAGGTTTAAATATTTATTTTATATGCGGTGTAAACGGAGTTGGCAAAACAACACTAATTGGAAAGCTTGCATATAAGTTTAAAAACGAAGGTAAAAAAGTTTTGATTGCAGCTGCAGATACATTTAGAGCCGCAGCAGAAGAACAGTTGGATATTTGGTCAAAACGTGCGGGTGCTGATATTGTCAGACATGATAAAGCCGATCCTGCATCTGTAGTTTATGAAGCAATTGATAAGGCAAATTCTCAAAATTATGATGTAATTCTAGTAGACACTGCGGGAAGGCTGCAAAATAAGTTTAATTTGATGGAAGAACTTGCCAAAATAAAATCTGTCATTGATAAAAAAGCTCCTGAAGCTTTGAGGGAATGTATGTTGGTATTGGATGCAAATACAGGACAAAACGGACTTCAGCAGGCTAAAGTTTTTTCAGAAGCTGTGAATCTTACATCTGTTGCTTTAACAAAACTTGACGGTTCTGCCAAAGGGGCTATAGTTTTAGCTGTTGCAAAAGAAATGAAATTACCTGTAAAACTTGTCGGTGTCGGTGAAAAAATGGAAGATTTAAAAGAATTTAATTCTGAAGATTTTATTGATGCGATTTTCAATTAAGTGAGAAGTGAAAAGTGGGAAGTGAAAAATTTTTTACGCTAAAATCAACAACAACAAAGTTGGGAAATAAAATTGAACTCATATCTTCTAAAGAGCCTGCAATTAAATCTTCGAGTTGTTCAACTACATTGGTTATCGGAGTTTTTCATGGGGACGAACCGCAAGGAAAGTATTTGATTGATAAATATTTAGAAAGTAATTTTTCACAATCTTTGATTTCAAAAAATCTGCTTTTATTTATTCCTTGTCTTAATCCGGACGGAATGCAGTTAGAGCAAAGAACAAATGCTAACGGTGTTGACTTAAATCGAAATTTCCCGACCAAAAATTGGGGTGAGGATACAAGTGCTGCGGGCGAAAATCCAGAGGATTATTTTTGCGGCAGTTGTGCAGGTTCTGAGATTGAGACTCAATTCGTCATGGATGTTATTGAAGAATATAAGCCTGACAAAATTTTAACTCTTCATGCTCCATACAAGGTTGTAAACTATGACGGACCTGCAAAAGAATGGGCAGAAAGCGTCTCAAATATTATAGGATACCCTGTTGAGGCAAGTATAGGTTATCCGACTCCCGGAAGTTTTGGAACATATTGTGGCGTTGAACGTAATATTCCAACTATTACTTTGGAATTGGATGAAAAAATACCGGTCGAACAACTCTGCCAACCGGTATTTGATATATTTAATGAAAATACTATTTATTGAAAATTGATATTTTGTGACCAGGTTTAGTATAAATTCTAAATTCTCCAAAATCCGGTTTGACCTTATTATTGTCATTCTTATCTGTATATACCGGGAAATAGGCAGTTTCTACCTTTGCACCAGTGCCGGCTCTGTTTTTCATTCTGTCTTCCAAATAATTATATATATTGGAACCATAGGATTCTTGTGCTTTTTGAAAATCTTTATTATCTAATGTAAAGACATTATCCTTTTTGTCATCATACATTCTTGAAAATCCTAAAACGGAATAGGCATCTTCCTTGCTAAGTGATAATAATGGCATTTTACCTTTACTTGTATCATATGCTTTTGCGGTATATTTTTTACCATTAATATTTAAGCGCATACCCTCTTGAATATTTAAAGTTCGTTGTTGCGTTTGTCCGTTTTCGTCTTGCCAGCGAATCAATGTTGGTACATATCTTATTTCAGGCATAAATCCTCCTTTTCATTGCACTTATATATGTATTAAATATTTTTTATATATCAAATTGCATATAATTTAAATTTTTTTTACATTTGTTAACATGAAAATTTTTATGAAAAGTTATAAATTTATTGATTAAAATGGATATGTTGTTGAAACATTTGTTATATTATTTGAAATTATTTTGTAATAAAATTAAATTTTTTATTCAAATATTCCGTAATAGTTTTTGTATATTTTAATAAGGAGAAATTTATGGTAAAAGGTGTAAATGGTGTAATAGGAACACAAACTACTGCAAGCGTTTCAAGTACAACACAATCACAAAAACCCAAAAAAGTAAAAGACATTCCAATGGTAGATACAAGTAAACTAACACCTCAACAAAAAGAAGCCGTTGAAAATTTAAAAAAACAAATAGCGGCAGGACATGTTGAATATAATGATACAAATGTATTAAAAGATATTATTAATTTCTTTTTTGATTATAAGAGTGGAGATTATATCATAATAAGAGGATTTGCAGACCCTAAAAAAAAGTTAACGTTAGGTGATGCTAAACAAATATTAAAGTTAAATTTACCGCCTGGAAGTTTAAGATGTAATAAATCAGAAGGCGGTGGTGGTGATTTTGATTCATATAATGTGCCAAAATCAAACGGACAATACTATTTAGATATATTTATTGATGATTTGGAAATTGCAACGGGGTTGTCAAAAGAAGATATCAAAAAACTTTGCGGCGCGAAATAAAAATTAAAAAAATCCTTCTTTTTGTAGTATGATGATTGAAAAGAGGGATTTTTTATGAAACTACACAACACATATTCGGGTTTGACAGAAGAATTTACACCTATCGAAGGTAACAAAGTAAAAATGTATGTTTGCGGTCCTACTGTTTATGATTATGCACATTTGGGACATGCAAGATGCTATATTACTTGGGATGTGTTGTACAGGTATCTCAAATTTAAGGGCTATGAAGTTACTTATTGTCGTAATGTTACTGATGTAGATGACAAAATCCTTAAAAAAGCGGAAAAAGAAAATAAAACGCCGGAAGAAGTATCTCAATATTGGTATAAACAGTTTTCAAACTCAATGAAGGCTCTCAATAACTTGAAACCGGATATTGAACCTTTTGCAACAAAAACTTTGGGCGAAATGATAGCTATTGTAAAAGATTTGATAGCAAAAGGCTATGCATATGAAGCCGATGGGGATGTTTATTTTAGAGTTAAAAAATTTGGCGGATACGGAAAACTCTCCGGTCAACCGATAGATCAACTTGAAAGTGGTGCAAGAATTGAAGTCGGTGAACATAAAGAAGATCCGCTTGACTTTGCTTTATGGAAAAAGGATGAAAAATTCGGATATAATTCTCCATGGGGAGTTGGTCGTCCGGGATGGCATATTGAATGTTCTGCAATGAGCAGAAAACATTTAGGCCGAACAATTGACATTCACGCTGGCGGAGCGGATTTGATATTTCCTCATCACGAGAATGAAATCGCTCAGTCCGAATGCGCAAACGGCTGCAAATTTGTAAACTACTGGCTGCATAATGGGTTTGTGACAATTAATAAAGAAAAAATGTCAAAATCATTAGGTAATTTCTTAACAATAGATGATTTATTGAAAAAGTATGATTCAAATACTATAAGATTTTTTATTTTGACAAATCATTACAGGATGCCTGTGGAATTTTCTGATGATGCATTGTCTTCCGCTCAGGCCGGAGTGAAAAGAATGCTTAATGCGAAGCATACAGAAATTGATGAAAATCTTGACATTACTCAGACAAATGAATACAAACAGTTTGTTGAAGCTATGGATGATGATCTGAATACCTCAAAAGCTCTTGCGGTTCTGTTTGAACTAACAAACAAAGCAAATAAAGATGATAAAAACGCATTTACAATTCTTTATAAGCTTGCAACAACTTTAGGCTTTACGTTTGAAAAACCTTCTTTGTCCGATGAAGAATTAAAGCAGGTAGTTAATCATGTTTCTGAAAAATTAGGCAAAGATTTTAGTTCAATGGATGAACTTATTGCTTATAGAAAAGAAGCTCGTGATAACAAAAACTGGGATATTGCAGATAAAATCAGAATTGCTTTGGATGAAGTAAATATCGTTTTAAAGGATTCAAAGGAAGGTACTAACTGGGAGATAAAATAATTATTTTCCTATGAATTTCAGAACAGGATGAATCAGAGCTTGGCTTACTTTTGGGGCGAGTAATGCAAGTCCTAAGATTGAGCCGATCAGGTTTCCAAGCTCAATTGTTCCTTTTATATGAGGATATTTTTCAGGATTTTTTTTATTTAAAAGATCATCTCGCAAACCATCATGATTAAACTCAAAAACAGAGTTATCTTTTGACAATGGAGCGTTTCTGTTAATTAAAGCTTTGGCTGCATAATTTCTGTATGCCAAATATTCTTTTGCGCTTTTAAATTTTTTAAATCCTTCTTTGCCTTTATAAATATATTTTTTAGCAAATTTAAAAGCTCCTTTTTTAAATATAGGAACAATTATAACAAGATAAACAGCAAGACATGTTACTTGATACAAGAATTCTTTTGTTGCTGCAAATTTTTTTGTTTCATTATCAATATGATTGTCTATTAATATAAAACCGGGTCTTCCGACAGCATTAACCAATGTTTTGCTAACAACAGTTCCGTTTGTGTTTTGGGCAATGTTTACAAGAGCAGGATTTGTAATGACTTTTGATATCCCTGTAATCATAAGCCACCTACTTTCATGCCATAAAAACTTTTAAATGCCGGACGTAAATTAGTCGAATAAACTTGTTGTAGAGGTTGCTGAGTGATGTTTTCTTTTTTTATTTTATTCATAATGGGTGTGACACATGCCGAACATAAACCAGGTATAATAACTCCTGCTGCAAAACAAACTCCAATAAGCATTAAACCTGATTGTCCTTTTTTAATAGCGGAATTTTTCATATGGAGTTTGACATTTTCTGATAAAAGTTTGCCATTTTTTTCCATATTAGCAAATTTTATATCCATAGCTTTGTCAACAATTTTTTTGCCGCATTTTCCGAGCAAAACTCCGCTGAACCAGTATGTAGGAACTGCAATAATTTCAGTTAGACATTCTCTTAATGCGGCATATTTTTTGCTTTCGGGATTTTCACCTTTTTTCAGCATAGTAAATGCGGGTCTGAAAATACCGTTTGCTGTTGCAATTGCCACAACGGGGTATATAGATTTGTTATTGTTTCCCAAGCTTTTACATATATTTTTTATGAATTGCTTAACTGTCATTATATATTTTATATGTCAAAAAATAAGATATTTAGATAGCTATTAAGTTAATAAGATTTATCAATAAAAAAAAATGAACAAATTTTTGATATAATCGTTATATAGATATAGAGGTTAAAAAAATGAACAAATGTACTAAATACGAAGCATTATACATTTTCGGAAACGATGAAACTTTAAAACAACACGTTGAAACTTGTGAAGAATGCCAAAAAGAACAAGAAGAAATGGACAAAGTTTCAAAACTTTTACAAGAAGTTAAACCTTATTATGTTGAAAAACGCAGAAATGTTGCAAAGTTGAAAGCAGCTTGTGCTATATTTGCAATACTTTTAAGCGGAACAACATTGGGTGTAATAAATTTCAATACCGATATCTCAGATACCATAAGATATGGCAACACCCTGAGCGCAGATGATTTAGGACTTCCTGTAGATGCATACGGTTTAATAATGGTGGAATAGGTGGAATTCAAACAAATAGTAAAAGACAACCAATCAAATGTAAGAAGTATTATAAGACTAATTACAAAAGAGACAAATGAAGATTTGGAACAAGAAGTATACGTCAAAGTTTGGAAAAATGCCGATAAATATAAAGAACAAGGCTCTTTCAAATCTTGGGTGAATACGATTGCGAAAAATGTTTCAAAAGATTACCTAAAATCAGTTCAAAAAAGAAATCAAGACAGTTTAACCTCAGATGATGAAATTTTGAACACAATCAGAGATAAGAAATCAACTCCGGAATTGAAACTTATCTCAAACGATAGACAAAAACGCATAACAGAAGCAGTAAATTCTCTAAAACCAAAATTTAAAGAAGTTGTAATGTTATGCGAAATATATGGTTATACCTACGAAGATGCAGCATTTAAACTAAAATGTCCTGTAGGTACCATAAAATCCCGCTTGTATAATGCGAAAAAAGAATTGGCAGTAATGTTGAAAGATTTATTATAGAAAGGATTTATTATGATGAAGAAGACTTTAATTTTAGCAAGTTTATTTGCATTTGCAACATCTGTAGTTTGTTTTGCTGATACTGATGTAAAAACAAAACAATTAGCAGTTCCTCAACAAAGAATGGAACAAACAAAAAGACCTGATTGCAAAATGCCGCCAAAAGGTCCGGATTTTAAAAAACGTCACGCAGAATTTGAAAAACGTTTAAATTTGACAGACAAACAAAAACAAAAAGCTGAAGAAATTCATAAACAAGGTTTTGAAAAAATCAAACCGATTATGGAAAAAACAAAACTTAAACAAAAAGAACTTTTTGAGTTAAAAGATGCACAAGATGAACAATCAGTTCAGAAAAAAGAACAATTGAAAAAAGAAATCGGAGCATTGAAACAAGAAGCAAGAGAATTGCAAAAACAAAATATGAAAGATTTCGAAAATATTTTAACCAAAAAACAGAAAAAAGAACTTGAAAAAATAAAAGAAGAAGGCCGCAAAAATTTTCAAAAGAACTTTAAAAAACATCCTCGTCCTGGATTCGGACCCGGATTTGGCCCTGGCCCTGTAGAAATTTTGCCGCAGCCGCCTCTGCAAAAAGAAGTTAAATAACACAGAAAAAGGATTGATTTTTAATCAATCCTTTTTTAGTATATATGAGGAGAGATAAATATGAAGTATAGTGATAATATTCTGGATACTATCGGCAATACACCGTTGGTAAAAATAAATAAATTAAATACAGGAAATAGTATTATATTAGCAAAAGTTGAAAGTTTTAATCCCGCAGGTTCTATCAAAGATCGTCCTGCACTTAATATGATTGAAGATGCCGAAAAAAGAGGTTTGATAAATAAAGATACTGTTATAATAGAGCCGACAAGCGGCAATACAGGAATTGGACTTGCTATGGTTTGTGCTGTCAGAGGGTATAGGATGATTTTGACAATGCCTGAGACTATGAGTGTTGAACGTCGAAAACTCCTGGAAGCTTACGGTGCTGAATTGATATTAACAGACGGTGCAAAAGGAATGCAGGGTGCTGTTGAAAAAGCTGAGGAATTACATAAAGAACATAAAAACTCATTTATACCGCAACAATTTTCTAATCCGTCAAATCCAAAAATTCACGAATTGACAACAGCTCAAGAAATTTGGCAAGACACAGATGGCAAAGTTGATGTTATAGTTGCAGGTGTTGGTACAGGTGGCACAATATCAGGTATTGCAAGAACTTTGAAAAAGAAAAATCCAAATATAAAAGCGGTTGCTATAGAACCGAAAGCTTCTCAAATGCTCGCTAAAGGAATAGCAGGACCTCATAAAATTCAAGGTATTGGTGCAAACTTTGTACCTGAAAATTTTGACAGAAGTGTTGTTGATGAAATATTACCTGTGGCAAATGAGGACGCTATAGAAATAGCTAAAAAACTTGCAACACAAGAAGGAATTCTTTGCGGTATTTCATCAGGTGCTTCCATGTATGGTGCACTTGAAATTTCAAAGCGTGAAGAATTCAAAGACAAATTGATAGTTGCAATATTGCCGGATACAGGTGAAAGATATTTAAGTTCATTTTAAAATTTTAAAGGATAATCGTTAGGAATTTTCCAACCGCTTTCTTGAATTAATGCTCCGCAGGCAGTTGCTGTTTTAGATGTGTTTGAACAATCTGAAACCAATTCCTGATGTGTGTAACTTCCTAAAAATGTATATTGTCGAGTGTTAGGATCAAAGGTCCATTTTTCAAGTCCTAAAGATATACTCTTTCCTGCAATCATTGGCATTATGTATATAAATATATCTTTACCTATTGTATTTGGTCCTTTTGCACCATTCAAATCTATAACCATTTGATAATGCGAATAAACTTTGTTTCCGCTGTTGTTGTTTTTGGAAGTGCCTCCAAAATATATAACAATACTGCCATTACTCATAACTTTTTTAGTACTTTTTTGATTTAGAGGCATATTGTCAAACTCCGTTTTACCGTCTTGCAAGTATACGGGAGTTTTATAACCAAGTTCTTTTAATGTTAAAGAGCCGGCTTTTATTGTTTTTATATATTTGAAAATGTAGTTATTAAAATAATCCATTGAGATACTGTCATTACTCAATCCTTCCCAGTGAATAGGATCTCCGTATTCTGCCTGTGCCATTAATGAAGCATTTTGAATAATACTATAGTTTTGTTTTAAGCGAGTTTCAATTTCTTGTTTTTTGTGATTTCTTATAAGGCTGGGCATTGTTAATGCCGCAACAACACCAATAATACCTAAAGTTATAAGGACTTCGGCTAAAGTGAATGCAGATTTTTTATACTCTTCGGCTTTAAAAAAATTTGTTTTTAATAAGTCTTTCATAAATCCCTTTTATATTATAACTCATTAAAACCTGTTTCGCAATATATACATAAAAAAAAAGACGAGTTGCCTCGTCTTTTTTTTAAGTATTATTACATCATTCCGCCCATACCGCCCATTGGCATAGCAGGTGCTTCAGGTTTTTCTTCAGGAATATCAACTACTGCAGCTTCTGTTGTTAATAACATAGAACCAACTGATGCAGCATTCATTAATGCTGAACGAGTGACTTTTGCAGGATCAACGATACCTGATTTGAACATATCTACGTATTCATCATTCAAAGCATCATAACCATAAGCA
>CACYCU010000145.1 GCA_902772945.1 uncultured bacterium
TGGAACTCTTTTTCAAAATTTTCTTTAGTTATTACTCAAAACAAGTTTAAAAGTTGCAAGATTTTTAATTGATAACATTGTATGTTTATTATGTTGGTTATCAGAAATATCAAAAATTCTGATAATTCTTTGAATTTCTTCTAAATCTTTACGTGATTCAATTTTATAAACATTTTCGATTGGATCTGATACTACAGACATTAATGTATTCAATTCCTGTTCTTTCATAAAAACTATAACCTCTTTCCTGTATATTTATATAAAGGATTTTTTGTTACAGAAATTGCTTTTTCTATTAAAAAATGCTTAACATTTGTTAATACATTTAAGATAACTCTTTTTTAGCCTGTTTCCACAAATTATCATATTCTTCGAAGGAGTATTCCTCTAAAGGTTTTGTCGCCAAATCTTCCATTTTACGAAAACGTGTCATGAATTTTTTATTTGCTCTCAAAAGTGCCTGTTCAGCATCTATTTTATTCCAACGAGCCAAATTTACAACTGCAAAAAGAATATCGCCCATTTCATCTTCCATATGTTCGATATCTTTTTCAGCTGCAGCCTCTTTAAATTCATCAAACTCTGAAAATACGCAATCCCACAGAGATTTTTCATTTGGCCATTCAAATCCGGTTTTGACAGCCCTTTTGCTGATTTTTTGCGCACTCATCAATGCGGACTGAGCCTTGGAAATCCCATCCATTGCAGATTTTCTATCTTTCTTTTCTTCTTTTTTTAATAAATCCCAATTGTTTAAAATTTCTTCAGTTGATGTTACTTTTTGATTACCAAACACATGAGGATGTCTGTGTATCAGCTTTTCGTTCAACTCTTTTGAAACATCTTCTATATTAAATGCACCCTCGTCATCTGCAATCTGAGAATGCAAAAGCACCTGAAGCAACACATCCCCCAATTCTTCTCTAAGATTAGACATATCGCCTGAATCTATTGCATCAACAGCCTCATATGCTTCTTCCAACATATTCGGTCTCAAAGACATGTGAGTTTGTTCTCTATCCCATTCACAGCCGTTTGGAGAACGAAGGATTCTAATAGTTTCTATCAAATTTTCTAAGTTTTCATGCATACAAAAATTCTACAACCAAAGTATAAGAAATTCAAACAAGAATACATCAAAAGGTTGAGCAAGAAAATTTTCTCTAATGCTATTCTTGTATAGTTAAAATTTTAAACGAAAGGATGTAAGAATGGCAAATTTATCAATTCCATCAATTCGTGAACGTTTGTTTAACACAAGCAGACACGAACAATCAACTCAAAGAAATTCAAATCCTTTTGCAGCATCTACATTCAAAGGTAATGTATTGACTGCGGATGTATTTGAATCATCAACAAAACAATCACAACCGGCATTTACAGGAAAATTGAAAGCAAGTGCACTTGTTGGTTCAATTTCAGGAATAGGCGAAAAATTCCAAAACATTATTAATTCTGTTGTCGGTTTCGGAATAAGAATCAAAGAAGGTTGGAACAGACTTAAAAATATAGAAATTTCATTTGACCCAATGAAAAACAAAATGGTTTCTGCATATAATTCAGCTAAAGAAATTATGACTACGCCAATATCTGAAGTATTTTCAAGCGGAATTTCTGCAAAACAAGTCGCAAAAATGGAAGATATGGCTGAGGCAAGAACTTTATTACAAGACAACGTAGCACTTTGGGAATCTGTAGCATAGAGGAGGAAATATGACTGATAGAAAGATAGTTAAAAATGTTACAAATATTATTGAAGGTTTAGGTCAGAATCCTAACTCTGAATCTATTACAATATTGGAAGATATTGGAACAAATTCCAAAGTTGATGCGATTAGAGAATTAACATCTCGTGCTCTTGTTAAAAGAAATGAACATGACTCACTAAAAGTCGTAATCACAAACAAAGGTAAAGGTATCAACGATATGTCTACCGTTGTTGCAATGAGTACAATTAACGAACTTCTTTCTCTTGAAGATAAGACAGAAGCTCTAAACGTATTGACAGATACTGTTGAAATGCACTCTGATGAAGAAGTCAGAGATAATGCTCGCTCAGTAAAAGCTTTAATGGCTTTATCTTAGTCGAAATTTAAGTGGTATAATTTGCCAATTACATATTGTAAACACCCGCTATATAGCGGGTGTTTTTGTAACTATTATTTATAACTTTTTATACAGCAGCCATTTTTTCTTGTAATGCTTGAGCTGATTCTTCATATCCTGCTCTGCCCATCAAAGCGTATGTATAATTTTTAGCTTGCTCTACGCCAGGCTGATTGAATGTATTAATGTTATAAAGTTCACCTGCTATAGCTGTTTGAACTTCTAACATATAAAGCAACTGTGCTACGTTATAGCCATCAACCTTATCAAGAGTAATTGTTATTGTTGGTCTGCTATAATCTGATAAAGCAACTCTTGTTGAATCTGCTTCGGCGTTTATTAATTGATTAATTGTCTTTCCGCCTAAATAACCGATTCCCGTATATTCAAATATTCTTGGAATTTCAAGAGTGTTGTCGAATTCAGCAACTCTTATAAAGTTAATAACTTTATCATTAGGACCTTCGTTATACAATTGAATTTGTGAATGCTGATCTGTTGCACCCAAAGCTTTAATAGGTGTAGGACCGATATGTACATCATTACCGTCTTTGTCTTTGTTTTTGCCCAAAGATTCTGCCCATAATTGAACATACCAATCAGAAACGTATTTCAATCTGCTTGAATAAGGCATCATTACTGAAAGATTTTTACCTTTCTTTGTATCCATCAAATAATGAATCAAAGCATTTTGAGCAGCAATATTTTGATGAATATCAGTATTTTTTAATGCTAAATCCATATCTTTTATACCGTTTATGATTTCATCTATATCAAGACCTACAAGAGCAAACGGCAATAAACCTACAGCTGAAAATACAGAAAATCTTCCGCCGACATCATCAGGAACTACAAAAGTTTTATATCCTTCTTGTTCTGAAATTTGTCTTAAAATACCGGTTTTTTTATCTGTTGTTGCAACGATATTATTTCTGTAATCAGCACCAAGCTCCTGTTCAAGGATATTCTTAACTATCATGAATTGAGACATTGTTTCAGCTGTTGAACCGGATTTTGTAATAACATTAACAAGAGTTTTCTTCAAATCTAATATTTTTAACAAGCCTGTAATTGAATCAGGATCAATATTATCTAAAAAGAATATTCTTGGAGCACCGTTTCTTTGTTCCGATGTTAAAAGATTCCAATATGGTTTTAAAAGAGCTTCGGTAACTGCAATCCCACCTAATGCAGAACCACCGATACCTAAAACAAGGATGTTTTCAAATTTTCCTTTTACTTGAGATGCAAACTCTTTAACATACCAAATAGTTTCCTCGTTATAACCAAGATTCATCCACTGAAGCCATTGTTCCGGTTTGTCTTTTCTTTTGTTTAAATCTGAAATGATTTTTGCAATTGTATCTTTGTAGTTTGAAAATTCTTGTTCAATATTCAAACCGTTTTCTCTACCGATAACCATTTCATCAGTGTTTTTGTAATTTAATTTAATCATGTTCTACCCTCATTAATAAGTACACTTTATACACTTATTATATGCGGTAAACCTCTAAAAACAAGTAATTATTTACAACTTGTAAAGTTTAGAAAAGCACATACCTCTTGAATTTTATTGCAAATTGGCAGTCTTTTTTGTATAATGAAGAGTATGGATAATTGGCAAAAATATTTAAAGCAATCAGCAACATATAAAATATTTTCTAATTTTTTTGTTCAGCTTGTAGAGTTTTTAAGTACAATTGGCGGCATGACAATAAATTTTATAGAGGTGCTAAAATATATTTTAAAAGGCGATTGGGATAAAAAAGAATTAATTGAACAATGCTCGCGATTTGGAGTATCATCTTTGCCTATTACTCTTTCGATTGTCGGCATGACATCTGTGATTGTGGCTTCTCAGGTTGCTCTTGAAATGGTAAAACAAGGTGGAAGCGGCTTTGTCGGATTATTGATGACAATGCTTATAGTAAGAGAAGTCGGTGTCATAATGTCAGGGTTTGCGATTATATATATGATAGGATCTTCTCTTGCTTCTGAGATCGCAACAATGAGAGTAACCGAACAAATTGATGCTATTGAAGTGTTGAAGGTTAATCCTTTAAAATATTTATTTGTGCCGAGAGTTTTATCGGGTTTGATTATGATGCCTCCGGTTGTTGCTATAGCTTCTGCTGTTGGCGTTTTTGCCGGTGCGGTAACTTCAAATCTTGCAGCAGGTTTAACATACCGAGCCTTCTTTGACTCGGCATGGCTAGGGATTTATATGAAAGATTTGGGTGTATGTATACTGAAGGCTGCTACTTTTGGTGCTGTAATTGCTCATATTAGTTGTTCATGCGGATATGAAGCAAAAGGAGGGGCAAAAGGAGTAGGAGAAGCCACAACAAAAGCTGTTGTTTGGTCTTTTGTAGCGATAGTTATACTAGATATGTTCTTTGCAATTGCATTTTTCTTTTAAAAAATCACACAA
>CACYCU010000146.1 GCA_902772945.1 uncultured bacterium
ATTTTGCAGTTGAATGCACCATATGCACCCGTGTGTATGGCTTGCGCTCTGCTCGAGTTCCAGTCGAGCAGGGCGTTTTTTTATTTATTGCTTTTCTATTGTCCAAGAACCTTTGGATTTAACTTTGAAGAAAATATCATCGCCTTTATCGGCTTTATCAACACCATTGTAGTCTCCTGTTGTATTAGCTAATAACGAAAGATAGCCACGGCTTAAACTATATTCTACTACAGAGAAATGTCCATTACCACTGTTCGTGATTTTCCAGTTTCCACCACCGTTAGAGGTTATACCTGTTACAGCGTCTCCGGTTCCTGAAAATGATGTGGTATCATCAATTTCCAAACTGCGCGACGTTATTTTCCAAGCACCTTTGGCTGTTATCTTTAATTCAAATTCTCCTGAGCCTTCAACAAGAACATCTCCTGAATAGGTGTCTGTTGTATTGACCAATAAGTCATCATATTCATCATTTTTGTAGGTTACCACAGAGAAATGACCTTTATCATAACTCTCAACGTGTAAGACTGCATAGCCTCCGCTGACATTTAACCCCTGAGCAACATAATCGCCATTTCCTTCTGCCCAAAAGCCATTACCAGAGGTGTTATTTACTATTGCAGGTTTTTTTACTTCGGGCTCAGGTTCTTTCTCCGTAAGCGGTTCAGTGAGCTTTTCAGTTGTTGGCTCTTCGGTAGCAGGCTGAGTATGCTCTCTCTTTGCTGTAGGTTCTTCATAAAGAGAAGAATAACTATTACTCTCTATATCTGGGGCTTTATTGTCTTTTGGTTTGTTTAATTCTACAATAACCAATATTAAAATAATCACTATTGCAACGATAAGCCCGATTGAAGCTATTAATCGGAGGTTATTTTTTTTATCTTTTGTGCTAATCGGGGTATTGGATAAATTATAGTTGCATTTTTTGCAGAAAAGAGCCTTGCTGTCGTTAATTTCAGAACAATTCGGGCATTTCTTAAATTCGATATAGTTTTTTAGGTGTTCTTCAGAAACCTTTTCAGCGGAAGGCACTTCGTTCTGGACAGGCTTGGATGTCTTTTCGCCGCAAGTAGGGCAATAAGGAGTAGTAGCTTTATATTCATTACCGCATTTAGGACATTTTATAAAATCATTCTTTAAGCCTTCGACATCGGCAAGCTTTGACTTGGGTGCTTCTTTTTCGAGTATTGAAGAATTACAGAAAGGACAGTAAATAGCGTTGCTGTCAATAATCTTTCCGCATTTTGGACACTGCTTTTTTAATAGCACGGCAGTTCCGCAATTATCGCAAAACTTTGCGTCGTTTCTTAATTCTGAACCGCATTTTTGACATTTCATGATTGAATCCCCTTTAATTTGTATTCTGATTTGCAATCAGTAACTATTATTATACAAATTTTGATAATTTCATACAATATAAAACATCAATTTTACATTTTAGTGTAAGATTATTTATAAAGTATGAATAAAAAAAGTAAAGATGAATTAGTTGACTTGTTCTAGGATTTTGTAGTGTGAATAATAGTAGTTTTTTAATCTTGCCACATATACGCTGGATCAATTCCGCTACTGTATTGTTTCATAATTACTTTAGCTAATTTACCATCAGTGTCTTTTGCGGCGTCATCTCTGTTAAAGTAAAACATAACTGTATGAATGTCATAGTTATCATTATTTGTTACTTTGTTATATATAGATTCAATTTTCTCACGCGAAGATGTTTCATCTAAAACATAAATGTAGTAGTATTTGCCGGAATCTCCGTACTGCTTATAAGTGTCCGTTTTAACAATTTCATAGGGGTATTCTTTTGCAGCTTTATAATTATCTTTTCCGGAGTTAAAAATATTACATCCGGAAAATGTTAAAGCTACAAAAAACAAAGCAAAGCACATAACAATCACTATTTTTTTCATATCATATTTCCTCATTTTAAATATATTATTTTTCCGACGCGTCTAAAGTTAGGCGCGCTTTTCTTTTTGTTCTGAAATTGGTTTTACTCCGAGCATACGGTCAACACCGATTTGCAAACTTGGTTGTTTGCGATAGGCAATAATTACCTCTTTTTCGTGCTCAGATAAAGA
>CACYCU010000147.1 GCA_902772945.1 uncultured bacterium
ACAGATGCTGCAAGAGCTCCTTTAGGTACAACATACAGTTTTACGTTTATAGTTGATAAGTTTGGTAATGTTTCTAATATAAAAGTAGAGTGTAACAATCCCGATTACATGCACCTTGCAAGAAATAGTGTAAAACCGGCGATTTCAGCATTGCAGAAAAAACCGATTCTGAATTTTCCAAAAGGTACAAAAAGAACCTCTACTGTATTTACCGGATATTTTATGATAGGTGTTACTGAATCTTATTCTACTCCGGCAAATTATTCGGATTACGAAAAAGTTGTTCGTTAGAAAGGTTAAAAATGGATATAAAAAAGATTTTTTCAATTTCAATTATTTTTCTGATATTATTGGCGATTGCAACTCTTGTCATTGCTCAAGTGAAGCCTCAAATGCATAAGACAATAATGTTTGAGCAAATAATTTTCAAAAGGAGCACAAAATAGTGTTTTTAAAATTGTTTTGTTTTGTCTTGTTTTTAATTACGGAAATTCCTTTATTTTTAAAATATAGACAAGCTGTTCAAAAATATGATTTTACAAGACAAACAGCAATTGTAATATTAATGATTATTGATTTATTAATAATTTTGGGGATTTATAAACTTTGTTTGTGATAGGATAAGTTTAAGATGTATATATGTAAAGATTGTCAAAAAGAATACAAACATAAAGTCGAGTATTGTGATTGCGGAAACAATACTTTTGATTATGTTGAAGATGTGCCTCAAAAAATATCCAAGCAACCGTTGTCCATGGAACAAAAAGGTGAAATTGTTTCAAAAGTTTTTTTAATGTTATGTATATTGTTGTCCTTTGTAGTTTGGCTGATTCCGGTTAAATCACAACAATCGGAACCTGAACAAAAAATAAACGTTGCACCCAAAACAATAGCTAATATTCCTTCTATTGATAAAATTTGGGATAGTACTCCGCCAAAAGCAGAAGAACCAAAACAGGAAATTGTAGTTAATGCAGAACCGATACCATTAAATGTTATACCTGATTATGCAAAACCGCTTCCTATAAGAAAAACGCAGCAAAATTCTTCTGTAACCACAAAAACTGAAGTTGTAAAACCTGTTTCTCAGACAAAAACACAGACAGTTTCAAAACCGGTTGTCAAACCAAAGACAACAACTCAACCCAAAACAACGGCTCAGCCAAAAACTACAGTGCAACCACAAGCTAAAACTCAAACGTCTTCTGCCGCAAAGCCGGTAGTTCAAACAACTAAACCAAAAACTCAAAATACAACACAAGCAAAATCTCAACAGACAAAAGTTGAACCTAAAAAAATAAATGTTGAACCTAAAAAAGTACAGCAATCATTGACAGAACAGCCAAAAGTTCAACCGCAAAAAATTATTCCTAAATACAATCCAAATAGCCCTGAGATGCTTCAATATAAAGGTAGTCTTCGTGCTGCAATGTTTTCTAAACTCCCTGTTGCAAGTATTCAAGGCTCCGGTACTTGTTCTGTACAATTTTCGATAGATTCTACAGGAAAACTTGTTAATAGGGGGTTTGCACAAAAATCAGACAATAAAAGTTTGAATGATGCTGTTTATTATATGATGATGAGCGTTCCAAAGTTTTCAGCTCCTCCTTCCTCATACAATGGTGAGTTGATAAGAATGAATTTTAAATTTAATAATGGGGCTTATGAAATATCAATCTACTAAATGATTTCTATTTTATAATTATAGATTATTATTTTTATGTAAAAATAAGAGGGTAAAAATATGAAATGGATTGTAATTCTTTTGATTGCAGCAGCGGCTGTTTGGGCTTATTTTAATGTTGATTTTACTCAACTGGGCAATGATACAACAAATACTTTAAAGCAAGAAAAAACAATGAAAAAATTTTTTAATGCTGATCAGCAAAACAAAGAAGAAACGCAAAGGGTAATTGAAGATTTCTAAAAAAAAGACCGGATATACCGGTCTTTTTTATATTCCTTCCTTTTTTTGACGTTTTCCTATTGAGCTTCCAACTACGCAATAAAGTTTGTTCCAAATCTGCTTGCGCCGTGAAAGAATGATTGCCTCATCATCTCGACTAAAGTTTTCTTTATTACGTGTCTATTATTTAAATTTACTGAGTTAATTGCATCAGATGTAGTTTTATATGCATCAGAAACTGTATTGCCAAACAATAGTGTTGTTGCCATTTTTTAAGCCTCTCTATTTTCTCTTTAAATATCTCTTACATTTATATAAAAAATTTCTATAAAAATTTATTGACTTTTTATATTCAGTTTATATAAATTTTGTTACATATCTTTACAAACCCTAAAGAATTTATAAAAATAGCCGTTTTCTATATTATA
>CACYCU010000148.1 GCA_902772945.1 uncultured bacterium
CTATAGTCTTAGCACCTATATCAACCATAACCCCTTGACTGTCATACCCACATACGATACCCTTAACTAAATCACCTTTTTGAAAATTATAGTCATACTTTTTCAATAGTTCTTCAAAGTCTAATTCTTTTGATGTCATCTTCACTCCATATATCATTAACTATTCTACTTTGCGAACATTGTAACAAAATTTTAAATTTTTGTAAATATTTTTTTAAGATTGCTTAATATTTATAGATAAGGGTTTTGCCTTCACCGACAATTTTTGCCAATATAGGTTTATATTGGTTTCCAACCTTCTTTATAACCTTTTCAATCAGATCGCTGTCAAAAAGAGTAATCTTATGTATCTCACCATTTTGAGTTCTATAATTATATCTTTTTACCTGCATTGGTATATTGATTTGTGTATCAGGTGCAATATGCATCATTTTTGCTTCTGCACGATGTAATCCTGCTTGCATTCTGGATGTAGAATTTAACCTTATTAACATAAATATCTCCTTTTTGTTTATTGAAAACTCAGGAAAATAAATTTTGCTAAAATTTTTGATAAATTTTACATTCCTTATTATGATTTTAAAGAAATTATTAAATCATTTATAGATTTTTCTTGAATTTCTATTTCTTCAATTCTTGTTTTTGTTTGTAAAATCAACTCTTGCGGAGCATTTGCAACAAATTTCGGATTGTTTATTCTTCCGGATAAAGAATTTTTTTCATTAACAAGTTTATCAAGTTTCTTTTGTTGACGTGCAATTTCTGCATCCAAATCAATCAAATCAGCAAGAGGCACTATAATTTTTGACATAGATACAACTGCTGCCGCTGATTTTGGCGGAACTTCAGCATCCTTATCAGCATAAGAAATATTTTCAACTCTCGCCAATCGTTTTATATATGCTTCAATGGCTTCAAATATGGGTTTTTCAGCCTGTTCTGCTCTTATTTGAATATCACATTTTACAGATGGAGATATATTAAAACTTTGGCGTACATTTCTCAATGAAGTAATAGTTTCAAACACAAGTTCCATTTGCTGAGCTTCTTTAGCAAATTCAAATTCAGTTTTAAATGTCGGAAACTCTGATACAATAATAGCTTTTGCTTGTTCGTTATATGCTTTTGGCATCAATTGCCATACTCTTTCTGTTATGTGAGGCATAATAGGATGAAGCATCCTTAATGCCATATCAAGAACATATCTCAAAACTCTTTGGGTATTTGCTTTTAATTCATCATCAGCAAGTTGAATTTTTGCAATTTCTACATACCAGTCACAGTACGAATTCCAGAAAAAGTCATATAAAACATGTGCAACTTCACCAATTCGGAATTCTTTTATATTATCATTAACTTCTTTTGCGGTTTTATTTAATTTATCTAAAATCCATTTATCCGCAATTGTTAAATTATCGAAATCAATATCTTTATTATCAATACCGTCAAGATTCATTAACACAAAGCGAGAAGCATTCCATATTTTATTTGCAAAATTTCTGCCATACTCAAATCTTTCCTCACTCATTTTGATATCTTGACCGCCATAAGTACAAAGTGATGTCATTGTAAATCTCAAAGCATCGCAGCCATATTTGTCAATAATTTTTACGGGATCAATTGTATTACCCTTAGATTTTGACATTTTTTGACCTTTTTCATCTCTGATAAGTCCATGAATATATACTGTCGAAAATGGAGCTTTTTTCGTAAATTCCAATCCCATAGTAATCATTCTGGCAACCCAGAAGAAAATTATATCAAAACCTGTAACAAGAGTAGTTGTAGGATAGAATTTTCTAAAATCTTCACTTTCAGTATTCGGCCAGCCCATAGTTGAGAACGGCCATAAACCTGAAGAAAACCAAGTATCCAAAACATCAGAATCTTGGGTATAATTTTCTGGATCAGGATTTTCTTTTGCGACAACCATTTCACCGGTTTTATTATGATAATACGCAGGAATTTGATGTCCCCACCACAATTGACGCGAAATACACCAATCTCTAATATTTTCCATCCATCCGAGATAATTCTTTTCCCATCTGTCAGGAACAAATTTTATTCTTCCGTCTTTAACAGCAGCGATTGCTTCTTTTGCAAGCGGTTCCATTTTTACAAACCATTGTTCGGAAAGTAACGGTTCAATTGTTGTACCGCAACGTTGGCATTTTCCTACATTGTGTTCATGATCTCTTATCCTTAACAAGAAATTTTGATACTGTAAATCACCAACAATAGCTTTTCTTGCTTCATATCTGTCTAAATTGTGATATTTTTCAGGAACTTCACCGCAAGCCTTCATTGTTCCGTCATTATTAATAACCCAAATTGGTCTTAATCCATGACGCTTGCCAACTTCAAAGTCATTTGGGTCATGTGCCGGAGTAATTTTTACAGCCCCGGTACCAAAGTTCTTATCAACATATTCATCGGCAATAATCGGAATTTCTCTGCCTGAAAGGGGTATTACAACTGTTTTTCCTATCAATTCTGAATATTTATAATCAGAAGGATGAACAGCTATTGCAACATCACCAAAAATTGTTTCCGGACGAGTCGTTGCAACGATAATTGCACCCGATTCACCTTTTAGAGGATAAGAAATTTCCCACATATGACCTTGTTCTGTTGCATATTCCGTTTCTACATCAGAAATAGCACTATTACAACGAGGACACCAGTTTACAATATATTTTCCTTTATAAATTAATCCTTTTTCATAAAGTCTCACAAAAACTTCTTTTACAGCTTCAGAACAGCCTTTATCAAAGGTAAAACGTTCTCTTGAACGATCGAAAGACGCCCCCAAACGTTTGCATTGATCAAGAATTGCTGATTTATGCTCATTTGCCCATTTCCAAGTTTCTTCTAAGAATTTTTCTCGTCCCAAATCATAACGAGATAATCCTTGTTCTCTAAGTTTTTTTTCAACGACATTTTGAGTGGCAATACCTGCATGATCAGTACCCGGAAGCCAAAGAGTCTCAAAACCTGACATTCTGTGATAGCGAACCAAGATATCCTGCAAAGTTTCATCCAATGCATGTCCCATATGCAAAACGCCTGTTACATTTGGAGGAGGAATAACAATAGAATACGGCGGTTTGTTACTTTTGGCATCGGCCTTAAAATATTCACCGTCTTCCCAAAATTTATAAATACTTTCTTCTGTTTCTTTTGCATCATAAACTGTAGGTAAATCTTTAATTTCTGTCGCTGTCATATTAAAAATCCTTCTTATTTTCGTCTATTAAAAGAATAACACAAACAAAAAAAAGAGACACTGATTGTGCCTCTTTTTATTAGCAGTTAGTGTTTCATTATGCTTTTGGAATTGAGTTTGCAATAATTTCCATTTCTTCCAATGAAGCATAAACAGCATGGCATCCGCAATCTACATACAATATTTGACCTGTTGTTCCTGTAGACAAATCTGACGCCAAATACAACCCTGCTTTACCAACATCTTCCAAAGCAACATTGCGTCCCAAAGGAGCTTTTGCCGTTGCAGCTTTAAGCATTTTATCAAATCCTGAAATACCTTTTGCTGCAAGAGTTTTAACAGCACCGGCTGAAATACAATTAACTCTGACTCCTTTTTTACCTAAGTCAGCTGCCAAATATCTCATTGATGATTCGAGAGCTGCTTTTGCAACACCCATTACATTGTAATTTGCTACAACATATTCAGAGCCCAAATATGTAAGTGCAAATACAGAAGCACCTTCATTCAAAATAGGTTCTGCATGCTTACACAAAGATATTAGTGAATATGCGCTTACGCCTAACGCCAAATCCCAACCTGCACGAGATGTGTCGATAAATCTTCCTTGCAAATCTTCTTTGGCAGCAAAAGCAACAGCGTGAACAACAAAATCTAATTTACCGTATACTCTTTCACATTCTTTGAATACAGCTGCAACTTCATCTTCTTTTGTAACATCACAATTCATAATAATTTTTGCATTCATTTCTTCAGCCAACGGTCTTACACGTTTTTCCATCGGCTCACCTGCGTATGTAAATGCAATTTCAGCACCTGCTTCAAATAATTGTCTTGCTATAGCATAAGCAATTCCATGAGTATTTGAAACTCCAAAGATAATACCCTTCTTACCTTCCATTAATTTCATATATTAGTCTCCCTTTTTTACATTCTGATTTTATCAAAAATATTTTTTTAAAGCAAATTTAAACATGTTAACAAATGTAACAACATGCAAACATGCTGAAATTAGGGAATTTTAAAGGTTTTTATATATTTAAGAGAGATTACGGAGAGCTATGGGCATATCAAACGTAAATACAGTGAATAAGGCACAACTTTTGAAGTTAGCTTCTGCGAGAAAAACGCAGCAGCAAACTACTGCCAAATTTGATGCTAACGGCTCTATATTTAAAGATGCAGGGCTTATCGGCGGTCATAAAGAAACTGCTGACAAAAACGTTTCTCTTGCTGATCTTAATACAAAAGAAGCAATTAAAAATTTAAGTCACTCTGCACTGCCACAAAACAAGAAAAAAAATGAAATAGAAGATACAGACCACAGTGTTTCAGGCGGCAAAAAAGCTATTTCTGATGGCAGATCTACTACAAAAACAGTTCAAAGCCAAACCAAAACTGCTGAAAAACTTGGCGGTGAAGCAAACAAAACAGCAGCATCTGCAGCTAAACTTGGCAGCAGCATAACAAACGACGATAAAAAATTTGAAAA
>CACYCU010000149.1 GCA_902772945.1 uncultured bacterium
AAACATACAATGTTATCAATTAAAAATCTTGCAACTTTTAAACTTGTTTTGAGTAATAACTAAAGAAAATTTTGAAAAAGAGTTCCATTTTGGAACTCTTTTAGTTTATGTGCATAAAATCATTAGTATTTTTTTTAGATAAAAAAGATTCTTCTTTGCTCATGGAATACCATTCCTTTATATATTAAAAATAATAATCTAATAATGGAGTATGAGTCAAGTAGCCAGAGCAATAATTGCAAAAAATGTTAAAATTTATAGAGAAAAAATGGGGCTTAAGCGTGAAGAATTGTCACTATTAATAAATTGTGATAATTCCTATATATCAAAACTGGAAAAAGCAAAAGTAAATATTACGATAGATAAATTAGAAGATATTTCAAAAATTCTTAATACACAATTAAAAGACTTGTTTAAATAATTATTTCTTAATTATTTTTTTTGGTTGCTCTTCAAGTCTTTTTTGCCTATACCCATACAAAGCGTATATTAATAGTCCTATTACGAGCCATAATGCAAAATATACTGAAGATGTTTTTAAAGTCTTTAGAGAAGAAATTATCAACACTCCGCAAATTACAATTCCTGCAATAGGAAACCAAGGACAAAACGGAACTTTAAATGGTCTTGCTCTGTTTGGTTCTGTTTTTCTTAAAATCAAAACTGCAAGACAAATTATTACAAACGAAGTAAATGTTCCAAAGTTGCATAATTCTGCAGATATTTTCAAATCCATAAACAAACCGCAAATGATTACAACAGCACCGGAAATCCAGGTCATAACATGCGGAGTTCTGAATTTCTTATGAATTAAACGCCAAGATTTTGGTAAGAATCTGTCACGGCTGATTGCATATAATATTCTTGTAGTTCCCAGCTGATAAATCAATAACACCGATGTCAATGCGCATAATGCCCCGACAGATATCAATCCTGCAAACCAATCCTTCCCGATATAGCTCATAGCATGAGCAATTGGTGCTTGAATATCAATTTTGTTTACAGGTACTATTCCTGTTAAAACAAGTGCAACGCTGACATATAAAATTGTACATATGACTAATGTCCCTAATATTGCAATAGGCAAATCTTTTTGTGGATTTTCGGTTTCCTCCGCCGTTGTAGAAATTGCATCAAAACCAATATATGCAAAGAATATCAAAAAAGTACCCATCAAAACACCTTGCAAAGGTTCATACGTGGGGAAAAACGGTGTCCAATTTTCAGGTTTTACGTATTTTGAACCTATTATGATAAATGAAATTATCATAAACATATTTACTCCAACCATTATACTTGCTACTCTTGTTGATTCTTTGACCCCTCTTACAAGAAGAATAGTAAGAATAAGTACAATGGTTATTGCAGGTAAATTAATTGAAAATGGTATATGTCCGAATATATAAGGTATTTTGTCATGTATATCCCATCCGTATCTGTGGCAAATTTCGCCCATTGCCCTGTAATCATATCTAAGCCATAGCGGAAAATTCAATACAAAATCCGGCATATACTGTTTAAAGCCTTTCATAAATTGAATAAAATACCCAGTCCAAGCACTTGCAACAGTAATGTTTCCTATTGCATATTCAAGCATTAAAATCCAGCCGACCATCCAGGCCATAAATTCACCCATTGTTGCATATGTGTATGTATATGCACTGCCGGCAACAGGTAACATTGCAGCAATTTCCGAATAACAAAGTGCAGAAAATACACAAGCAATTGCTGCCAACAACATTGAAATTACTATTGCAGGCCCTGCTCCGGGGCTTTCCGAACTTCCCATTATGGCAGCACCAATTATTGTAAAAATCCCGGTTCCAACAACTGCGCCAATCCCTATAACTATAAGGTCAAATACGTTTAAGGTCTTCTTTAGCTCTGTTTTTTTACTTACAGCTATGAGTTCATCGGGGCTTTTCTTTTTCAATAAATTGTCTATAATCTTTTTAATTTCCATTACTATTTTTCATTTCTTGTTTTTTTAATTCTATTGCTTCTCTGTGGAGTTTATTTTCGTTAAGTCTGTTTTTTACAAAACCATATAAAATATATATTATAGCACCAATTCCGAGCCAAATAGGGAACAAAAGCGCAGAACTTGATTGCTGCATTGATTTGTATATCATCAATCCTCCGCAGCATAAAATTCCCATTGCCGGAATGAAAGGTGAAAACGGAACTTTAAAAGGTCTAGGACGATTTGGATCCGTTTTTCTCAATATGATAATTGCAACACATACTATTATAAAGGATGTGAATGTTCCGTAATTGCATAATTCAGCTGCAACATCAAGATTTAATGTCATAATACCTACAATTGCTAAAACTGCAACTGTCCAAGTTAAAAGGGCCGGAGTTTTAAATTTTGGATGTAATTTTTGAAATCTTTGAGATATAAAATGATCTCTGCTCATTGCATACAAAATTCTTGTTGCAGCCATTTCCAAAACCAAAAGCACAGAGGTTAATCCTGCAAGTGAACCGACTGATATAAGTCCAGCTGCCCAATTTAGATTGTGAATAGACATGCAATATGCCATCGGAGCTTTTAAGAACTCTAAAGGTACTGGTATCGAAGTATCTTGCATGCCGGTAAGAACAAGTGCAACTGCAACATAAACAATAGTAGTTACTATTAGTGAGCCTATAATACCTATAGGTAAATCTTTTTGCGGATTTTTGCATTCTTCTGCCGCTGTTGCCAAAGCATCAAATCCGATATATGCAAAGAATATTAAAAAAGCACCTGCAAAAATTCCTTCCACTCCATTTGGTGCAAAAGGAGTCCAGTTTTCAGGTCTGACATAAAATGCTCCGGCAATTACAAATAAAGCAATTACAGCAAGCTTAATAAAAACCATTAATCCTGCCATTTTTGCGGAATCTCTTGTTCCTTTAACAAGAATTAATGTTATCAACAACACTATTATTATCGCAGGCAGATTTATGCAAAACGGCATTCCGAATATTTTTGGAAAATATGCAGATTCAGAAAGTTTTGCGGCTGTAAAAGGATCATTTACAAGCCAAGCCGGAGGATGAGCTAGCCAAACCGGTAAAACTTTTTCAAAACCGCTCATAAATTGAACGAAATGGTTTGACCAAGCACATGCAACGGCAATAAATCCTATCGCATATTCAAGCATTAAAACCCATCCCACCATCCAAGCGGCAAATTCACCTAACGTCGCAAATGTATATGTATATGCACCTCCGGCAACAGGTATCATTGTTGCAAACTCCGAATAGCAAAGTGCAGAAAACACACAAGCAATTGCCGCAATAATCATAGATACAACAAGTCCGGGACCTGCACCGAGAGAAGAACCGTCAGCGTTGCCTGCTGCAGCAATTCCTACAACTGCAAATATACCGGAACCAATTATAGCACCAACGCCAAGTATGATTAAATCCCATACTCCGAGTGTTTTTTCCAATCCGTCTGATTTTGCATCTGCAAGCATATCATCAGGATTTTTTATTCTGGTAATTGTCTTTAAAAAATTGCGAGTAAATGTCGCACGGTGAAATTTTTCAGCCATTAATTTTCCTTTTTATTTACAAAGCGGGAAGCCCATTTCTTTCCTTTGTTCAACGTACAATCTGGCAACAGAGGAAGCCATTGTTCTAACTCTGTTTATAAAATTTATTCTTTCATCTTTGCTTATAACTCCTCTGGCATCAAGCAAATTGAACGTATGTGAACATTTTAAAACGTAGTCATAAGCAGGTAAAACAAGCTTAGCATTAACACAATTATCAACTTCTTTTTGATATAAATCAAACATTGTAAATAATGCTTTTGAATCACTAACTTCAAAATTATATTTGGATTGCTCTATTTCGTTTTGAAGGAAAATTTCGCCATATTTAAGAGTGTTATTCCACATAATATCGTATACGGATTCTTTATTCTGAAGATACATTGCAATACGTTCAAGTCCGTATGTTAATTCAAGCGCAACGGGCTTAACTTCAACTCCGCCGACTTGTTGAAAGTAGGTAAATTGAGTAATTTCCATTCCGTCAAGCCAGACTTCCCAACCGACTCCGGCTGCACCGAGTGTTGGAGATTCCCAATTATCTTCAACAAATCTTACATCATGTTTTGAAAGATCAATTCCCATAGCTTCCAAACTCTTTAGATATAATTCTTGAGCATTATCAGGAGAAGGTTTTAAGATAACTTGAAACTGATAATAATGCCCCAATCTGTTTGGATTTTCTCCATATCTTGCATCTGTCGGTCTTCTGCAAGGTTCAATCATAGCTGTGTTCCAAGGTTCAGGCCCTAATGAACGCAAGAAAGTAGCAGGGTTCATTGTGGAAGCACCTTTTTCTATATCATAAGGTTGTTGTATGATGCAACCGTAGTCTGACCAAAACTTTTGTAAGTTAAAAACAAGTTCCTGAAAATTTAATGCCATAACCTTTTTCCAATATTGTACTATTTACACTCGTCCCTATATAATATTACGGACATAGTATGATTGCAAATCTTTTGTAAATAATGTTACATAATAAAAATATTATTTTAGTTAAAAAGAGAACAGTAAGAATTTTCATTGTGCACAAAAAGAAAGATTCAACAGGAACAGCATAAACCTCATTTATTTTGTTCATCAATTTATTTGTAATATACAAATAATACAATCATACGGTTAAATTTATTGAAAATCATTTTATAATCATTAATAAGTTATTATGAAATATTTAAAATACTTATTGATATTAATTTTATTTGCATACGGAACCTGCATGCACTCAGAGCCTCTAAAGGCCGGTGTATCAATTGATTCTGTTCCAAATTCTTTTTACGGAAGCTGGAGAGTAGTTGCAAAAATTGATAAACAAAAAGGTGATATATATTTTAAACCAATTGCAATAGATTTTTGGAACTTATCACGTCAAGGTGACGTCATAAATCTTACAAATCCATTTACAGGAGCAAGTGCTTCTGTTAAGGTTGACTACGTAGAAGGAAATCTTATCAGGTTTACAAAAGTCGGAGACTACGACGGCAATAAAAAACTAACGGACACTGTAGACTTAAAACTTGAAGGAGACACTTTTACCGGAATAAATTCACTACTTCTTGAAACATATTCAAACTTTGACGGAAAACTTATCAAAAAAGACACTGCATTATACATTTTAAAGGGCGAAAAGATTTCAGGACAGAGCATTACAGGGAAATGAGGATAAATGGAAAAATTAAATTTTGACACTATAATCTTAGGCGGTGGCCCCGCAGGGCTTTCTGCTGCAATTTATTCAAGCAGAGGCGCAGCTTCAACCGCTATTGTAGACATCAATATGTTTGGCGGACAACCGTCAAATTACCTTGAACTTGAAAATTACCCCGGAGCAAAACTTATCGGCGGTTTTGATTTGATGGAAAAATTTGAACAACACGCAGATATGTTTGGTGTAAAAAAATTTCCTATGCAAGAAATCGAAACTATAGACTTAAAAAATAAAATAATTTTAACAAAAGAGTACGAGTTTTTTGCAAAAGCAATTATCATAGCAACAGGAGCTCAACCCAAAAAGCTTGGCGTAAAAGGCGAAAAAGAATTTTTGGGGAGAGGCGTAAGCTATTGTGCAGTCTGTGACGGAGCTTTTTATAAAGATAAAATTGTTGCAGTTGTAGGAGGAGGCAACGCTGCCGTTGAAGAAGCAATGTATTTGACAAAATTTGCCGATAGAGTGTATCTAATTCACAGACGAGACGAACTGAGAGCAGACAAAATCGTTCAAGAAAGGGCTTTTAAAAACAAAAAACTTGAGTTTATATGGAATTCAACTGTTAAAGAAATCCAGGGTGAAAATCTTGTGAACAGCATAATATTAGAAAATACAAAAACAGGAAATTTTTCTAACTTAAAAATTGACGGCATATTTCCTTATATTGGAATAGTACCGAATATTGAAAAATTCTCAGGACAATTGGAACAGGATGCATACGGTTTTATCATTACTGACGAAACAATGAAAACATCTGTTGACGGAGTATTTGCCGTAGGAGATGTTCGAAAAACACCTCTCAGACAAGTTATTACAGCTGCCTCAGATGGAGCTGTAGGTGCTGTACATGCCGTAAAATATTTGGAAGAAAAAGTTTTAATATAAATTAATATTAAAGTTAAACAATAACAAAATTAATTTTTACGGTTTTTAATTTCCATAAAAGGAGAAAATTATGGAAATTAATTCAATACACTCATACCAAAACAAAACAGCATTTGGCTGCAAATACAGATACGAAGATATTATGTCAATAATGTCAGACTCGTACATAATAGGTAGAAATGAAGACTCTTTTGTTAAAACTGCAGCCGGCATTCTTGGAAAAAATGTTGAAAAAACAGTGGAAGGCAGAGCACGTGATATTGAAAACGCAAAAGTTTTTCTTTTGACTCGATTTGAGGAATTGAAACCTTTTGCAGTTCGTTTTAAGAAAAAGCTTGACAGTATATGCCTTAACCATCAATTTATTACAAAAGATGACGCAAATATGGTCGTTTCAGCTGAAATCAAAAATTTCGGAAACAAATTTATTGATATTTAATTACGAAAGATAAATTTGAAAACTTTTTTTTATATGCAATAATTAGATTATGCTAGACACAATTACAGTACAGGGAGCAAAAGAGCATAATCTGAAGGATGTTTCAATCAAACTGCCGAAAAACGAGCTTATCGTTTTTACGGGAGTTTCTGGTTCCGGAAAATCTTCTCTTGCCTTTGATACAATTTTTGCAGAAGGTCAGAGAAGATATATTGAAAGTCTTTCTACATACGCAAGACAATTTTTGGGTCAAATGGATAAGCCTAATGTTGATTACATAGACGGACTTTCACCGGCAATATCTATTGACCAAAAATCTACCAGCAACAACCCGAGATCAACAGTAGGAACTGTTACCGAAATATATGATTACCTCAGATTATTATATGCAAGGGCCGGCGTCCCGCACTGTCCTGTTTGCGGAGAAAAAATAAAACCGCAAAGTTTGGATGAAATTGTTAATAATATCTTAAAATTAGAAGAAGGAACAAAAATTCAAATCCTTGCTCCTATTGCAAGAGGTAAAAAAGGAGAATTTTCATCAACATTTGAAGAACTCAGACAAGAAGGTTTTGTTAGAATTAAAGTCGACGGAAAAATATATAACCTGGATGAAGATGAGATTTCTCTTGAAAAAACAAAAAAACATGACATTTCTGTTGTAGTAGACAGAATTGTTATAAAAGAAAGTGCTCAATCAAGAATTGCAGACAGCGTTCAAATAGCTTTAAAAAAAGCCGATGGCATAGCTGTTGCTGATATCGTAGGAGAAAATAGAGAAGTTATATATAGCGAAAAACTCGCTTGTCCGAAATGCAATTTGAGTTTTGAAGAACTGGCCCCGAGAATTTTTTCTTTTAATGCACCTTACGGAGCTTGCGAAAGATGCTCAGGCTTAGGAGCCGATTTTGTAATTGATCCGAATTTAATAGTTCCCGACAAAACAAAAAGCATAAATGATGGTGCAATATATCCTTGGTCAAAAACATCAACACAATATTATGAAGATGTTCTAAAATCTGTATGTTCACATTACGGAATAGATATGGATAAACCGTTTGAAAAACTCTCAAAAAAAGAACAGGACATAATTTTATACGGCAGCGACGAAATTATAAAATTCCACATAATGAGATTCGGCACAAAAAGATATGAAGACAAATTCCACAGACACGTAGGAGTTATACCTTATTTGGAAAAGCGATACAATGAATCTGAATTTTGGCGGGATGAAATTGAAAAATATATGACAACAACCCCCTGTCCTGCTTGTAATGGCGCAAGATTAAAGCCTTTTCCGCTTGCAGTAACAATTAAAGATAAAAACATATATGAATTTACATTAATGTCAATTGATGATGAGTTAGAATTCGTTGAGAGTCTGTATTTGGAACTTGACGAATTCAGATTGCAAATTGCAAAACAAATACTGGATGAAATAAGAGCACGCTTGAGATTTTTAAAAGATGTTGGGTTGAGCTATCTAAATCTTGCAAGAACAGCAGGAACTCTCTCCGGCGGCGAAGCGCAGAGAATTCGTTTGGCAACACAAATAGGCAGTGGTTTGTCAGGGGTTTTGTATGTCTTAGATGAGCCTTCTATCGGACTTCACCAAAGAGATAACGACAGGTTAATAAAAACACTTATTAAATTACGGAATTTAGGCAACACCCTTATTGTCGTAGAACATGATGAAGACACAATAAGAAACGCTGATTACATAGTCGATATTGGACCGAAAGCCGGAATTAACGGCGGAAAAATAATCGGATGCGGCACTGTTGATGACATAATAAAAGCCAAAAATTCTATCACCGGAAAATATTTGAGCGGAGCAGCTTCTATTGCGCTTCCTGATAAAAGGCGTAAGGGAAACGGTGAATTTTTACATGTTAAAAATGCACATTTGAATAATCTCAAAAATATAGATGTAGATATCCCGCTTGGAAAAATTGTATGCTTAACAGGAGTTTCAGGTTCCGGCAAATCTTCACTCATGCAAGATTTGATATACGAATATGCTCTGCACAAACTTAGAGGGAACAAACCAAAGCCCCAAGGAGTAGATGAAATAACAGGATTTGAACATATTGACAAAATTATTGATATTGATCAATCACCTATAGGTAGAACACCACGTTCAAATCCGGCAACATATACAGATTTGTTTACTCATATTAGAGAACTCTTTGCAAAAACTAATGAAGCGAAACTAAGAGGTTATAAACCGGGGAGATTCAGCTTTAACGTAAAAGGCGGAAGATGTGAAGCCTGCAAAGGAGACGGTCTTTTAAAAATTGAAATGAACTTTTTATCTGACGTTTATGTAAAATGCGATGTTTGTAAGGGTAAACGCTATAATAGAGAGACACTTGAAGTTAAATATAAAGGAAAAACTATTTCTGATGTTTTGGACATGAGTGTAAAAGAAGCATTAGAATTTTTTGACAGCATACCGGCAATTAAAAACAGACTACAAACATTATATGACGTAGGGCTTGATTATATGAAACTGGGTCAAAGTGCAACTACACTCTCAGGTGGTGAAGCTCAAAGAATAAAATTAGCTTCCGAATTAAACAAACGTTCTACAGGCAAAACCTTATATTTGCTGGATGAACCATCTGTAGGACTACATTGGTACGATCTTGATAAACTTATAAAAATTCTTCAGGCTCTTGCAGATCAAGGAAATACTATTCTGGTCATAGAACACAACCTTGATTTTATAAAAATTGCTGACCATATAATAGACTTAGGTCCCGAAGGCGGTATAGGCGGAGGAGAAATAGTCGCACAAGGAACTCCGGAACAAGTAGCAAAATGCAAAAATTCATATACCGGTCAATATTTAAAACCGATATTAGAAAAAGCAAACCTATAAAAAATTTGCTTTAGCCTTTTTATTCACCGGTTTTATCATCAACCCAATATAAAAACAACAAACCAAACAACACTGAAAGAAAATTTTGAAGTTTCTGAATAAACCCTCCAAATAGATTATATAATGTTTATATAATTGACTATAGAAGAATATTATGTTATCATCTAATTATGAAAATTGGAGAATAAAGATATGAAAAAGTTATTTGCAATATTGGCATTATTATTAAGTTTTAGCGTTCCTGCATTAGCAAAGACCACACCGGTACAAGTAATGCAAGATTTTTCGGTTTCTAATCCGTCAAGCACTTTGCTTGTTAAGATTTTGTCAAATGTAAGATTAAATAAAGACGTTATGTTACATGAAGGTTTTTATGTTCTTGGACAAATCAGCGGTTCCGGAAACGGTTTTGTATTTAAACCTGTAAAATTCCAAAACTTCCATAACGAAGTTTTTGAAATCCAAGGTGATTATCCTGCAACATTTGTTGAAGTCATTGATCCGGCTGGTTCTAACGGCAACTTAACAAAAAATGCAAAAATTTTGTTAGATTTCCATATTACTGCTGAAGCTGTTGATACATCTGTTGATGCAAAGTACCAAGGAGCTCCTACAGAAGGTATTTCAGCTACTGTTAACCAACAAGAACTCGTTATTTATGACAATACAATTCCTCAGACAATGAAAGATTTTCCGGGAATTAAATTAAACTCATTTGATAACGGAAGTAATTTCAACATTCCTAGAAGATTGGTTATACAAGCTGAAAAAATGGAACGAAACATTAACGATTTGAAAGAAAATTATTAATAAAAAAATTAGGCGGTTTTAAAAACCGCCTAATTTTTTATATCCATTGCAACTTTTAATTTTCCGTTACCTGTCAAGATTATTTCTGTATCTTTTCCATTCTCAGATATAACAAGTTTGGTTTTTGCGATACTGTCTTCCATAAATCTTGAGATTTCTTTAATTTTCAAATCGTTCATTCACTTACCCTTTCAATTATATAATAACAGATTTTATTTGTTTTTCAAGTTAGTATAAAAAACCAAAATAATTTTTTTTGCTATTGGAATGTTTTTGTAATAATATTAGTATAAAGGACGAATTTATGGAGTATAAAGTTTCGGTTTGCGTACCGGTATATAATGTAGAAAAATATTTGGCTGAATGTTTGGATAGCATTGTCAATCAAACTTTAAAAGAGATAGAAATTATCTGCGTTAATGATGGTTCAAAAGATGGCTCATTAGACATTTTAAAAGAATATGCACAAAAAGATTCCAGAATAAAAATTATAGATAAGCCAAATTCAGGCTACGGAGCATCTATGAATAGAGCTCTGGACTGCGCTACCGGTGAATATATCGGAATAATTGAGTCTGACGATTTTGCACAAAACGATATGTTTGAAAACCTATACAAACTGGCAAAAGAAAATGATGCTGATATTGCAAAATCTGATTGGTATGCATATTGGTCCGATAAGAATTTTTCAAGAAAAAATAACAGAATATCTCCGGCAAAAGCAGGATATGTCACAAATTTTGAGCAAGACAACAGTTTGGTAAGAATATCCCCTTCTGTATGGAGCGGGATATATAAAAGAGATTTTTTAAATCAAAATAATATTAGATTTTTAGAAACACCGGGAGCAAGTTATCAAGACTTATCATTTACATACAAAGTTTATACGCTTGCAAAAAGAGTTATTCTTACTGATAGAGCTTACCTTTTTTACAGGCAGGATAATCTGAATTCATCAGTCAAAGCTAAAAACAAAATATACTGTGTATGTGATGAATATAACGAAGTTGAACGATTTATCAATGAGCATCCTGAATTTACACAAGCCCACAGAACATGCGGGGAAATTTTAAGATTTAATGCTTATATGAGTTCCGTTATGCGTTTGTCTGAAGATTTAAGACCGGAATTTATAAAAGTATTTTATGACCATTTTAGAAATTCTTATGATAAAGGTTTATTAAACAAAGAATTTTTCAAAAAAATAAACAAAAAAGCATTTTATGTACTTATAAACAAACCGGAAAGCTTTCCTCAATATTTAAAGATGCATGAATTTAAGAAAAAATTTGATGCTTTTAGAAAGAATTTATTTTCTATCCATATTCGAAGCGGATTTTTAAACGTAACAATAGCGGGAAAAGAAATTATCAGCAAGAAACTTTATTAGGCTTTTTTACGATTGCCATTGCCGTTGCATAATTTTTGCAATGCGAGAGCGAAACTTTTATTTGCAAATCGGAATGATTTTTGACGGAAGCTATAGGAACTCCGTCAATATTGTTTGATATTTCAATATCTCTGTAATATATTCCTTTGATATTCAGGGCTTGCAATGCTTTTACGACAGCTTCTTTTGCGCAATATCTTGCACACAAATGTTTTGAGGAATTATTATCACTAAAAGAGTATTCAAGTTCTTTACTTGTAAAAATTTTGTTTAGAAAGGCAAAATCCCGATCAGCAGTCTTTCCTTCAAAGCGGCTGATTTCTTCAATATCAACTCCGACAGATATATCTTCAAACATTATTAAGCAACTCCGTTATTCAACAAATCATGAATATGGATTACCCCGATAGGTTTTTTGTCTTCGATTACAAACATATTTGTAATCTTTTTATCGTGCATAATTTTTATAACTTCAGATGCCATAACATCTTTTGAAAGAGTTTTTGGATTTTTTGTCATAATATTTATAGCTTTTTCTTCCAAAATTTGAGGAGAAAGGCATCTTCTCAAATCGCCGTCTGTAAGCATGCCGGTCAATTCCCCGTTTGAATTAATAAATCCTACACATCCGAGTCGTTTTGAAGTCATTTCAAGAAGAACATGCTGCATATCTGAATGTTCTTCCAATATCGGCATTTCTTCACCGGTATGCATAAGATCGGATACTCTTTGCAGTATAGAGCCGAGCTTTCCGCCCGGGTGTCTTGCGTTAAAATCTTCTTTTGAAAATCCGCTTCTTTCAATCATAGCGGTTGTCAGCACATCACCTAAAACAAGAGTAGCTGTTGTTGAACTTGTCGGAGCTAAACCCAAAGGACAAGCTTCTCCGTTATTTGGCAATTTCAATACTATATCACAAGCTTTTCCCAATGAGCTTTCCGGATTTTTTGTAATTGCTATCAACTTTATTCCAAATCTTTTGCAATAATTTAATATATCTACTAATTCTTTGGATTCTCCGCTGTTAGAAATCGCTATAACAACGTCATCTTCTGTAATCATTCCTAAATCGCCATGGCTTGCTTCTGCAGGATGAACAAAGAATGACGGAGTACCTGTAGATGCTAATGATGCCGCAATTTTTTTACCTATATGTCCTGATTTCCCCATACCTGTAATAATTATACGGCCTCTTGCACTTTGCATAAGATCCAGTGCTTTTGTTAGAGTTGAATCTAAACTGTCTCTCAATTTTGTAATAGTATCAATTTCCATATTAATAGTTTTGATAGCGCAGTTTTTATCTAAGCTTTCTTGAACAGATATTTCTTTTTCTAACATGACAGTCATCACAACTCCTTGTTATTTAATATTACACTTTTATTTTAATTAAGGCAACATTTATTTATAAAAAAGAGCCCCTTGAGGAGCTCTCTAAAAATGGTTGCGGGAGCTGGATTTGAACCAACGACCTTCGGGTTATGAGCCCGACGAGCTACCAGACTGCTCCATCCCGCGTTATATTTATAAACAATTATTATACGCTAAAAATTTAAAATCAACCCCTAGAAAAAAAATCGGGTATCTTTTCAGATACCCGATTTTTGGTTATTTCAGTTCTTCGTAATAAATGTCTTTGAATTTTTGATCAACAGCTGCTGCTGTACCTTTATTTACGATTTTTGCATCAGGTCCTGCAACTGTAGCTGCACTGGTTACTGTCAATTTGCCGCCTTTATTCAAGATAATTGTTGAATTTTCAGCTTTGCCACCTTGAACAGTTCCGCCGT
>CACYCU010000150.1 GCA_902772945.1 uncultured bacterium
AAGATATTTCAATGAGATTTATGGATATCAGAAAAAGAATCTGCAACATACCTGACTTAGGCAAAAAAGCTACATTGGTTTGTATTCCTACAACATCAGGAACAGGTTCTGAAGTAACACCGTTTTCAATAATTACGGATGAAAAAACTCATTACAAATACGCAATTGCAGATTATGCTCTTACTCCTAATATGGCAATTGTTGATCCAAACTTTGTAGACGGAATGCCAAAAGGTTTGACTGCTGCATCTGGTATTGATGCTTTAGTTCACTCTTTGGAAGCATATGTTTCTTGTATGGCTACAAACTTTACAAACTCAAATGCTTTAGAGGCAACAAAATTAGTATTCAAATATTTAGCTCGTTCATATAACGAAGGTGCAAATGATCCTATTGCAAGAGAAAAAATGCACTATGCCGCAACAATAGCCGGTATGTCATTTGCAAATGCATTTTTAGGATTATGCCACTCAATGGCTCACAAATTGGGTGCAATGTACAGCATTCCTCACGGTGTTGCAAATGCATTGTTAATCAGACAAATTATCAAATTTAACGCTGTTGACAAACCGACTAAACAAGCTATATTCCCTCAGTACAAGTTCCCATGCGCTAAGGCAAAATACGGACAGATTGCTGATGAATTGAACTTGGGCGGTAAAAATGATGATGAAAAGGTTGAATTATTGATTAAGGCTGTTGATGACCTTATGACAGAAATCAATTTACCGAAATCAATCAGAGAATTCGGCGTTAAAGAAGATGAATTTATGGAAAACCTTGATATATTGGTTGAACGTGCATATGATGACCAATGTACAGGTGCAAATCCAAGATATCCTCTTATGAGCGAAATCAAACAAATCTTCTTAAATGCATACGAAGGAATTGTTTAAGCAAATAATGGAGGTTTGATTTATTCAAACCTCCTTTTACAAAGGAGTTAAGGATTTGAATATTCCTGATAAGGTCGTAAACAGATTAACATTATACCATTACATTCTTGAGGATTTAAGAGATGATGAGCAAAACATTTCCAGTACAAAGCTTGCTCGTTTTTTGAATATTGATAATTCTCAGGTCAGAAAAGATTTGAAATATGTAGGAAATTTTGGGAAATGTCATGTCGGTTATAATGCAAAAGATTTGAAAAAATCAATTGAAGAGAAATTAGGATTTCAAAAAACGCGGGATGCGTTTATTGTTGGCGCAGGAAACTTGGGTTCTGCTCTTGCTAAATATGACAGTTTTAAGGATTATGGTTTAAATATTCTTGCAATGTTTGATAATGATTCTAAAAAAATCGGTACAACAATTAACGGAAAAGAAGTTTTTGATATTACAAAAGTAGGGAATTTGTCTCAAAGATTAAATGTAGATATAGCAATTTTGACAGTTCCGAGGGAGTTTGCAAAAGGTGTTGCAAATTATCTTGCGGGCTCAGGGATTAAATATATTTGGAATTTTACCCCATGTATTTTGGATGTACCCGGTGATATAAAGGTTTGGAATGAAAATTTAATTGGAAGTTTTTTACAATTTACAAATAAAGACGAAGGAAAATAATATGACAAATGAAATAAAAGTTTGTATGGGAAGCGCATGTTTTGCAAAAGGAAATTTAGAAAATTTGGAATTTATAAAAGAATATATTGGAGAAAATAATTTGGATTCTGAAATATCAATAATGGGTTCTTTATGTGAGAATAAATGCGAAAAAGGACCAAGAATAATTGTAAATGGTGTTGAATATACAAATGTCACGAAAGAAAAAATTGCTGAAATATTGAAATGAGGTAAAAATAATGGACAAGCAATATCCTGTTTATACTTTAAAAAACGAGTGTAATGACTGTTATAAATGCATTAGAGGTTGTCATATAAAAGCAATACGTATTCAAAACGGAAGTGCATCTGTTATTAATGAAAAATGTGTAGCTTGCGGACATTGTGTTCAAATATGTCCGGCAGGTGCAAAAAGAGTCAGAAATGATATTGATATTGTAAAGACATTATTTTTAACAGGCAAAAAAGTTTATGTTTCGCTTGCTCCAAGTTGGGCAGGAGTTTATAATATTCCTAAAGAAAAAATGATTGCAATACTCAAAAAGCTTGGTTTTGCAGGAGTGTCAGAAACAGCACTCGGAGCTCAAGAAGTTTCAATACAAACAGCAAAAATGCTTAATGAAGCAAAAAAAGGATTGTATATATCCTCAGCTTGTCCAGTAATTGATGATTATATAAGGTTATACAAACCTGAATTTGCAAAATGTATTACTCCGGTTGCTTCTCCGGCTCTTACTCATTGCGGATTGCTTAAAGACATGCTTGGAGAAAATATAAAAGTTGTATTTATCGGTCCTTGTATTGCAAAGAAAAATGAAGCTGATAGAAATCCGGATTTGATGTCAGTTGCTTTGACATTTGATGAATTGAATTATTGGATAAAAGAAGAATTTATTGATATAGAAAATATTGAAACAGATGAAACTTGTCATTTTGTTCCGGAAAGTGCATACGAAGGAGCTTTGTATCCTTTAGAAGGCGGAATGAACGATACAATTAAACGAGTCGGAATAGATAAAAATGATGTGACTTTTATAGCTGTTAGTTCGCTTGAGGCGTTTGACAAATCATTATGCAATATAAATCCTGATAAAGTTGAAAACAAAATTTTTGTAGAAGCTTTAGGGTGTTCAGGCGGATGCATTAACGGACCTTGTTTGTCCAGTGAAAAATCAAGAATACTAATAACGTCAGACATATATGCAAATACACAATACAGAGAAAATGTTCCTAAAGAACCTCGTAAGGTTGTAGGGATGGAATATAAGCCTGAACCTGTTGAAAAAATTGAATATTCAATAGAACAGGTTACAAAAGCATTAAGAAAAATCAGCAAGCATAGCGAAGAAGATGAACTAAACTGTTCAGGATGCGGCTATGCAAGCTGTCGTGAGTTTGTAAATGCGCTTATTGCAGGCGATGCTGAACCTTCTCAATGTGTTTCTTATATGAGAAAAATTGCTGTCAGAAAAGCTGCCGCTATGCTTAGATGTATGCCGTCTGCGGTTGTTATAGTTGATTCAAATATGCAAATTATAGAGGCAAATGAATCTTTTGAACATATGTTTTTGAGTGAAGAAATGTATGAGGTGTTTGCATCCCGTCAAGACGGACTTGCAGGTGCTTGTATAGACAGGATTGTTCCGTTCTCTGAACTCTTTAAATCAGCACTCGATACCGGAAAAGACATTCATCAGGAACATTATGCTATAAAAGATAAAGTATATGATATAAGTATTTTTACAATTGAGGATAATGAGCTTATCGGTGCTGTAATATCCGATGTTACAAAATCCGAAATTGACAGAAGTAAAATTGCTCAAAAAGCCAGAGAAGTTATTACAAAAAATATAGCAACTGTTCAGGAAATTGCAAGCCTATTGGGTGAACATATGGTTGAGACAGAGCTTTTGTTGAGTTCTATTGCCGAAGGTTATGATCCGAATGCTAATGAGGGAAAAGATGTTCATTGATATAGCTTGTTCGCAAAAAAAGAAATATAATCAAAATGCGTACGGAGATTTTTTCTCTTCAAACAGATTTCCGAATATGAATCGTGTTGTCGCTGTGTTATCAGACGGTTTGGGAAGCGGAATTAAAGCAAATATTTTGGCTTGTATGACTTCAACCATGCTTCTTAAATTTATGGAAAATCATTCGGATATTGAAAAATCTTGTGAAATTATAATGAATTCGCTTCCTGTATGTAAAGTCAGGGGTATAAGCTATTCAACATTTTCTGCTATAGACTGTTTTGAAAACGGGAAGGCAAAAATTGTAGAAGAAGGAAATCCTGATTTTATATGGATTAGGAACGGAGAAGTATTGCAACCCGAATATCAAACCATCCAATCCAAAGATTTTAAAAATCGTAAGATGAAGGTTTATAACATAAATATTGAAAAATATGACAGAATAATATTTTGTTCTGACGGTGCAACACAGGTCGCAATGGGAACAAAGCAATTTCCTTTAGGACTGGAAAGAGCCGGACTTATAAAAATAATTTTGAATAAATTGGAACAAGAGCCGGAAATTTCATCAAAAGATTTGAGCGAATATTTGGTTCATCAAATTGAACTTGTTGCACCAAATAGAGAATTAAAAGATGATACCTCTATTGTATCTATCTATTGCAGAGATCCCAGAGAATCTTTGATTTTTACAGGTCCTCCTTTCCATAGTGAAAAAGATAGTTATTATGCCAAGACATTTATGGAATTTAAAGGTAAAAAGGCTATTTCCGGCGGTACTACTGCAAATATAATTTCCAGAGAATTAAATATTCCGGTGAGTGCTGATATGTCGACAAATACAGGAAAATTGCCGGGACTATCAAAGATGGAAGGGGTTGATTTGGTAACCGAAGGTATTTTAACTTTAACAAAAACTTTAGAATACCTCGAAAATGAAAAAAGTGAAAAAAATGCTGCAAAGACATTAATGGACTTTTTATTGGACAGTGATGTTATTAATTTTTTGGTTGGTGCGCAAATGAATAAAGCGCATTATGATCCTAATTTGCCTATAGAAATAGAAATACGAAAAAATATAATAAAACAAATGGCAAAGGTTTTAGAAGAAAAATACTTAAAGAAAGTGAATGTACAGTTTATATAAAGGAGATAATTATGGAAAAGGTTTCAGTCAAAGTATGTGTAGGAACAACTTGTTTTGTAATGGGCGGTGCAAATCTGCAGGAATTAAATGAAATAATTCCCAAAAAATACGGTGATAAAGTAGAAGTTGCCGGCAGTAATTGTTTGGGTTTATGCTCAATAAATTGGGAATACTCAAAAGCTCCGTATGTAAAAGTTGATGACGATATAGTTTCAGAAGCAACTGTAGAAAAAGTTCTTCAAGCTATTGATGAAAAATTAAAAAATAAATAAATTTTATTTACAAAACTGATGCAAAAATATACAAAAATATTTATAAAAAAAGAGATAGAAAAAATCTATCTCTTTTTTATTAGCTGAGGACAGATTCGAACTGTCGACCTCGGAGGTATGAGCTCCGCGCTCTCACCAACTGAGCTACTCAGCCATGTCTATATTTTTTATTATTTCATAAAAATATTAAATATCAAGCGATTTTTGCATATAAATATAAAGGTGGCAGTTGCCAAGTTTTAAAATTTGTGGCAAAATAGGGAAAAAGGGGGTAATTATGTCAACATTTATTGAAGATATTTATGCAAGACAAATTCTAGATTCTCGTGGAAATCCAACAGTAGAGGTTGATGTAAAACTTACAAACGGTGTTAGAGGACGTGCAGCTGTCCCTTCCGGTGCTTCAACAGGTATTTTTGAAGCTTTGGAATTGAGAGACGGCGACAAATCAAAATATATGGGCAAAAGCGTTCAAAAAGCTGTTGATAATGTAAATAATATTATAGCTCCCGAATTGATTGGTGAAAAAGCTTCTCATCAAAAAGAGATAGATACTTTTATGATTGACATGGACGGTACGGAAAACAAGTCTAAGCTTGGTGCAAACGCAATTTTAGGTGTTTCGCTTGCCGTTGCAAAAGCAGCTTCAAAAGCTTATGGAATGGCGCTTTACAGATATTTGGGCGGTATTAATGCTTTAACACTTCCTGTTCCGATGATGAACATAATAAATGGCGGTGCTCATGCTGATAATAATATAGATTTTCAAGAGTTTATGATTGCGCCTGTCGGTGCTGAAAGTTTTTCACATGCTATTGAAATGGGATGTAATGTTTTTCATACTTTAAAATCAGTTTTGAAAAACAAAAATATGGTTACATCTGTAGGTGATGAAGGCGGCTTTGCTCCTAATTTGGCTTCAAATGAAGAAGGTATTGAGGTCATATTAGAAGCTATTGATAAAGCCGGTTATGATACAAATCAGATAAAAATATGTTTGGATGTAGCGTCATCAGAGTTTTTTGAAAACGGAAAGTATAACCTAAAAGGCGAGAATAAAATCTTGGATAGCAAAGAAATGACAGAATTTTTGGCCAACTGGGCAGATAAATATCCGATAATTTCAATTGAAGACGGCATGGCAGAGCAGGATTGGCAAGGTTGGGAAATGCTAACTCAAAAAATCGGAAATCGTTGTCAATTGGTTGGAGATGATTTGTTTGTTACAAACACAAGGCGTCTTGCGGACGGAATAAAGCGTGGCGTTGCAAATTCTATTCTTGTAAAAGTTAATCAGATAGGAACGCTTTCAGAAACTTTGGATGCGATTTCCATGGCACATGCAGCCGGCTATACAACAATAATATCTCATCGTTCGGGTGAAACAGAAGATACATTTATTGCAGACTTGGCTGTAGCTGTCAATGCAGGACAGATTAAAACCGGTTCGGCATCACGTTCTGACAGAATGGCTAAATATAATCAACTTTTGCGAATTGAACAAAAACTTGGTTCTGCTGGTAAATATATAGGTTTGCAAGCCTTTAACGGACAAAAATAAAAATGGCCCCATTTGGGGTCATTTACGTTACTTGTTCGATTTGTATTTATAACTTAAAAGACTGTATGTGTCTGATGATGTATCTCCGCCATAGAACACAGACATATCAGTTGCCCTGCGATTATTGAATTCATCTTCGACTTCCATTCTTGAACAGGTGACATCATAGGCAGAAATTTCTGCACTTGTAATTCTACCGTCGTGATTTGTGTCCATGTCGTCAAAATGTTCAAGAATCTTTGTAATTGTACTTTCTGACAGGCCGCTTGAGCCTGATGCATAAAGCTCTGTCAGTTCATCTTTTGTTAAGCCTTGTCTTGAGATAAGGTTAGACAGGTTGTTCATCTCTGATTCAGAGATTTTGCCGTCACCGTCTTTATCAATATTTGTGAAATTGTTTTGCAAATATGATGCAAAAGATTGATTTAATAAATTTGTGTTAGAGTTTTTATTTCTTGCTTCACTAATGTTATCAAATGTTATTCCATTAGGATATTGTGTAGCAAGATACGAATAAGTATTTTTTAACCCTGTTGTAATTCCTGATAAAATTCCGTTGTTATTGTTTGACATTTTAATACCTCAAAGACATTTTAATAATATTTTTTAAAATGTCAAACCTCTAAATGTATGAAAATTTATGTTTGAAGTGTTTCTTGTATAAATTTTTGCGGTTGATCAATAATAAATTGTAAATCTTCAGGATATTTTATATATGGGTAATCATATTTTTCGGAATTCATGCAAAAAGTTGCTGTTCCATAATCAAAATATCTGCCTAATGATGATTGAGATACATCTATTATGTTTAGCTTTTCAAGCGGAATTTCAATTTCAGACGGTTTTAAAATACCTATTTTAATATGAGCAGCTTTTGTTGTAATAACAATGCTGTCTGATTTGTATCTTGCAATAGGGTAAATTATCAGTGCTAAAAAAGATATAACAACAAGCCAGCTGAAAAAGCTATGTGAATTTAAAAAATATATCCAGAAGTAAACTAAAAATATAGGAGTTAAGAATACGGGCCAAAATAAAGACATCCAATGTTTTTGAATTTCATAAAGGACCAGTTCTTCTCCTTCATATACGGAATCTTTCTTTTTTAATTCAACAATAATTTTTTCGGGAGTTTCATTAATTTGTTCTTCAACCGCTTCTTCAATGTAAGATTCAACATTTTGATTTTTTTCTCTCAAATCATTTCCGCAATATCTGCAGAAATTATCATCATCTTTAATTTGTTTTCCGCAATTTGAACAAAACATCAATTTTTCTCCTTGGCTCAGATTTTATCATGTTAATTGACTTTAGTCAATTAGAGATATACACTAATATAGAGGTAATTATGAAAGAAGAACTTTTAAGGTTATATAATTTAGATTTGGATGAATTATTAAAAATTTCATCAAAGTATGTAAAAAACGAAGTAGAATTTTGTTCATTAATAAATGCAAGGAACGGTAAATGTTCACAGAATTGCAAATATTGTGCGCAGAGTTCTCATTATTGTACTGATATTGAATCTTATCCGTTGGTTAGTGTTGATGAAGTAAAAAGGGTTGCACTTGAGGCGAAATCTCATAAAGCATCACGTTTTGCTATTGTAACTTCGGGCAAAACTCCAGATGAGGGCAGAGATTTTCAAATTGAGCTTGATATGATAAGAGAAATAAATAAAATAGAAGGGTTAAAAAGCTGTGCTTCTTTAGGTATATTAAACGAAGAACAAGCAAAGCAGCTTGCTCAGGCAGGGCTTAAGAGATTTCATCATAATATAAACACTGCTGAATCCTATTATCCGGAAGTTTGTACGACTCACAGCTGGAGAGACAGATTTAACACCTGTAAACTTGTTAAAAAATACGGCATGGAATTGTGTTGCGGTGTTATTTTGGGTATGGGTGAGAGTGTTGAGCAGAGAGTAGAGATGGCAATGGAGTTGGCTGAGATTGAGCCTGATTCTATTCCGATAAATATTTTGATGCCTATTGCTCAAACTCCTTTTGAAAATTATTTGGATAAAATAGATGAAGAAAATGTGTTGAGGACTTTGGCTGTATTTAAGATAGCAAACCCGAATTCAGTATTGCGTTTTTGCGGCGGCAGAATGAGGTTGTCTGAAGAAAATCAGCGCAAAGCATTAAAAACCTGCGTTGAAGGAATTATGGTCGGAAACTATTTAACAACTGTGGGTAAAGCCCCTGAGGAAGATATTAAGACAGTTTCTGATTTAGGTCTTGTAGTTTTGTAACAAAAATTTTTATTATTAAAGTTTTTACAACTTGTGTCGTAATTATTCAATGTAGAAGGATGTATAATTATGACTATAGATAGAACAAATTTAAACGATCCAATTTCTCCGTATATACGTAGACCGGAGGGTTACAAGCCGACAAAATGGAACGAATTTTTGCCGCCAACTTTCGTTGAATGGTTAAAATCTCCTAAGACAGAAGAAGTACAAGGAAATAGTAAACCGCAGGAACTAAGAAAGCAATATTCAAATTTGCTTAAGAA
>CACYCU010000151.1 GCA_902772945.1 uncultured bacterium
GAAGAAGCTTTATTTGCCGGAATTTCAAAAATGAGAGAAGTAATTGAACCCGGAATAAGTACAAAAGAGTTGGATAATATTGCATACAACATTATCAAATCAGAACGTGCAATTCCAACATTTTTAGGATATCACGGTTTTCCGGGAAGTATATGCGCCTCAATAAATGAACAGGTTGTCCATGGAATACCTCATGAAGATACTGTTGTAAAAGAAGGAGATATTATTAGTATTGACGTCGGTGCAACATATGCTGGAATGGTTGGTGATGGTGCTTGGACATATCCTGTCGGAAAAATTTCCGATGATGTACAGAGACTTTTAAAAACAACGGAAGAAGCTTTATTTGCCGGAATTTCAAAAATGAGAGCCGGAAATGTACTTGATGATATTTCAGGAGCAGTTGAAGATGTAGCAAATCGAGAGAAAATGGGAATTGTGCGCCAATATGGCGGACATGGTGTCGGCCATGAAATGCATGAAGAACCTTTTTTGTTTAATTATCGTGTTGGAGACAAAACTTTGATTAAATCAGGATATGTAATAGCAATAGAGCCTATGCTGAATCTTGGCTGCGATGAAGTTGTAGTAGCAGATGATGAGTGGACGGTAAGCACACAAGACAATATGCCTTCTGCACATTTTGAGCATACTGTTTTGGCAACTGAAGACGAACCTCTAATTATCACTCAATTATTACAATAAGGAGAACTATGCAATATTATGTAGGCTTATCTCTGGCAGCATCTTCCGGAATGGATAGCGGAGTTGCCATATTAGATGAAAATAACAATTTAATACTTGTTGATAAATTATACACAATGAATGATGTAATGTTTTTCTTTGATAATTATTCGTCATTAAAACATTCTAAAATTTGTGTTTCGTTGGTTTGGGATAGAACAATGTTGAACGGCAAATGGCGGGTATTATCAAAGCCATACCAATTAGTTGCAACAAATCCTTTAATCAAAAACAGAGAAAGTTGGACTCAAAGATATTCAAATAGAGGCTGTGAATATTTTAGATCATTAACAGAAAAAGGCGTAGAAATAGACAGATTTGAATTATACCTTACTCGTCAAAGCTTAAATTTGAATTCGTGTTATAAAGAACGCTCTCCGGCTGACTGCAAATTTTTACAACAAACCCTAAAGTATGAATGGGGTCTAGAACTTCCTGTTAATATGATGCCCATGTCGCAGTTAGAAGCCATTGTAGGTGCTCTATTAATAAAAGAAAAAACAAATCATCCGGAAAATATACGTGTAATTTCAAAATTTAGAGATTTTGACGTAATTGATGTAATAAAAAGTCCTAAAAAACTTTATGTTTAGTCACGACTTCCCATCAAACCGAGAGCCAATCCAATACCTGCACCAATTCCGACACCCCAATTAAATTTATTTCTTTTAACGGCTCTATATGCATCTGAGCAGGCACTGTCCATAAGATGAGTGTTCTTCTTACAACTGTCAAAACAGTTAATAAAAGCATCTTTTATTCTTTTTACAGAAGCTTTATCCGTAACTTCTTTTTCTAAAGAATCACATTTTCTTGTAATAGCAGATACATCCTCTGAAAGTCCGAGCTGTTGTAATATCATTTTACTTTCTGTTGAGACTTTATTTTGTTCAACTTCTTCTGCTATATTTTTTAATGTCCTTATCTGATCGAAATTTTCATTTCTTTTCATGTCAAAACCACGCTGAACAAATACGTCTTTTTTAACTGGCAAATAATAAGCGTTCATACCTATAAGACCTCCGGCAACCATCATACCGATTTTTCGTTTTTTTGATGTTCCTCTTGCCGGCAAATACGGATATGGCATTTGATTTATTTGAGCTTCGTAGTTTACATGTTCAACCATTTTTTATTCCTTTTATGGCATTAAAACATGAACAAAAAAAATTTTGCGCATGAATTTAAAAATTTGCTTAACAGTACGTAAATATTTTTTTATCAGCATTGAACCAAAATTTTCACACCGATATTATCAAAATATAAATCGGAGTAGAGATGCAAGAAGAAGTTTGGCGCCCAAAAATAAGCCCTTGGGTAATGATTATACCTGTTATTATAGCAGTGTTCATGTTTGCTTTGGATGAAACTGTTTCAAACGTAGCTTTAACATACATTGCAGGTTCATTTTCAGTCAGCCAAAATGAATCGATTTGGGTTGTAACGAGTTATTTGATTGCAAGCGGAATAATTATCCCAACCGTAGATTTTTTCTCAAAACTTATGGGACGAAAAAATTTCTTTATAATATGTATTCTGGTATTTACCATATCTTCATTTGCATGTGCAATTTCCACTTCCATGGGAATGCTTGTGGTGGCAAGATTTTTTCAAGGACTTGGTGGCGGGAGTATTTTACCGTTGTCGCAAGCAATAATTATGGAAGCCTTTCCACCCGAGAAAAGAGCACAATCAATGTCAATATTTGGACTGTCAATAATTCTTGCACCGATTATTGGCCCTATTATTGGAGGTTGGATTACTGAAAACTGGTCTTGGCCTTGGATTTATATGATTAATGTACCAATAGGTCTGTTTTGTATATGGATGGCGCGCTCAGTTTTAGAAGATCCTCCGTATGCTAAAAAACAAAAGAACGTAACTTGTGATTATTGGGGATTATTCTTTTTAAGCGGATGGCTTGTATTATTGCAAATAGTATTAGATAAAGGTAATGATGTAGACTGGTTTTCAACAACTTGGATTTGCTGGATGACATTTTTCTCTTGCATATTCGGTACTTTGTTTTTTATATCACAATTCAGAGGAAAAAACCCTCTTGTAAATTTAAAATTAATAGCAGATAAAAACTTTTTATTTGGAACAATAGCTCAAATCGTAATGATGGCAGTCTTTTTAGCATCTGCAGCCTTACTTCCTTC